>SBAT01000243.1 GCA_005240105.1 Chloroflexota bacterium | reverse complement strand
TTATATGTGTGGGCGCGCAACCGACAATATTTTTGGACTATTTTGCTATCGGTAAATTAGAAGACAATGTTGCCGATGAAGTCATTGCCGGTATTGTCAAAGGCTGTGATCAAGCTGGCATGCTTTTAGCTGGTGGTGAGACAGCGGAGATGCCGGGACTTTATGCGTCCGGACATTTTGATTTAGCTGGTTTTGCTCTAGGACTTGTTTCCAAAAGCAAGCTCATTGTCGGCACAGACATCAAGCCAGGTCAAAAACTAATTGGTGTTGCTTCCAGTGGCATTCATTCTAATGGACTGTCCTTGGCGCGCAAAGTTTTAGCAGACGATAAAGCAAGCTGGCATGATCTTTTGGTGCCCACTCTAATTTATGTTGAGCCGGTGAACGAAATTCTGGGTAGGCGTCCCGAGGCAATTAAGGGTATGGCCCATATCACCGGCGGTGGTTGGCGAAATCTTTTCCGCCTTAACGATACTGTCGGCTTCCATTTTGAAAATGTCTTGCCTGTGCCGGATATTCTCAAGAAAATTGCTCAGACTGTGCCGGAAGACGAAATGTACAAGACATTCAATATGGGCATGGGACTTGGTGTGATTACTGATGATTCACACCAACAGTTGGTTTTAGATTGTTTCCGCGAAGATGGTTTTGTAGCTCAAGTAGTTGGGGTCGTGACGGACAAACCGGGAGTAATAACTATTTCCGGTTCTCAAATTGTGATCAAGGAGGAAAAATAAATGTCTCTAGGTGCAGGTGAAGGGTCCAAAAATGGTGTGGTCGCAAGGGAGAATACAAAAGTGAAAACGGTATTGGTAAGTGTTACCGACAAGACCGGTCTTGATAGATTTCTAAAGAGACTGGAACGTTTTGACGAGCTCAAACTTATTGGCACGACAAGCACACATAAATTCCTCACTGGCAACAATTTTGCCTGTACAAAGGTGGAAGAGTTAACCAACTTCCCCGAAATTCTCTCCGGTCGAGTCAAGACATTGCACCCCCGTGTTTTCGCTGGTATCCTTGCCCGTCCATCAAAAGAAGATCGTGATTGTCTATCCCAGATGGATATACAAGAAATCGATCTGGTTATCGTCAACCTTTATGCCTTTGAGAAAAAGCTTTCCGAAGGACTGCCGGAAGCAAAAATGATTGAGGAGATTGATGTTGGTGGTGTTGCTCTGTTGCGAGCTGCTGCTAAGAACTTTGAGCGTGTGGCTGTGATCAGCAGCCCTGACCAATACGATATGGTCATTGAAGAACTGGATGCATCCGGTGGAAAATTCACTCTCGAACTGAGAAGAAAACTAGCCTATGCTGCGTTAAGCCGCACGGCAGCCTATGACTCAAGCATCTCCGCCTATCTACACGAGCAAGTAGAGAAGAATTCCTGCGACAAGTGCGATAAAACAAGCACTTCCATGCCGGAATCCATTTCGTTCAACTTGGTGAAGTATCAAGATTTACGTTATGGCGAAAACCCACATCAAGCGGCCGCCTGGTATGCGCCGACTGCTAAGGATGCCTGGAAGGCCCCTTTCTTGCAACTGCAAGGCAAAGACATGTCCTCCAATAACATCATCGATACTTACTGCTTGTTGCGCTATTTGCGTGAATTCGAGGAGCCGGTTGCTTGTTTGATCAAGCACAATAATCCATGCGGTATCGCAGTCGACAAGAATATCGATGCAGCCTTTGACAGAGCCTATGAATGTGATCCACTTTCTGCCTTTGGCGGCGTGTTTGGATTCAATGACACTGTTGGTGCAAAGTTAGCCCAAAAAATCACCGAGAATTTTGTGGAAATTGTTCTTGCTCCTAGCTTTGACAAAGAAGCAATGGAAATATTCAGCAAGAAGAAGAATATCCGTGTCTTGAAATTGAACCCGGAAGCAAAATCCCAAATAGGAGCGCGTCCATGGCATGTGCGCGACTTGAAAGATGTCGGTGTCCTGGTTGAACAAGATATGGAACCACCGGTCAAAGCGAAAGACTTCAAATGCGTCACTGAAAAGAAACTGGAGACAGGCTACGAAAACGATATTGCCTTCACTTGGTCCGTTGTAAAACACCTGACCTCGAATGCAATTTTCGTCGCTCGCAATGGACTGTCTCTGGGATTCGGCATTGGACAAACAAGCCGCATCGCCAGCGTCAACCATGCGTTGACTCAAGCAGGGGCTACTGCAAAGGGAGCAGTTCTAGCTAGTGATGCCTTCTTCCCGGCGACGGACAATATCGAATCGGCTGCCAAAGCCGGTATTTCGGTGATTATTCAACCCGGTGGCAGCATCAAGGACGAGGAAGTAATTGCTGCTTGCAACAAGGCTGGAATCGTGATGTTGTTCACCGGTCAGCGCTGTTTCCGCCATTAATCGCGCTTAATAATCTCCGATTAAGTACTAATAAAAAGCGCCAAAAACCAATCTCAGCAAGGCTTTTGGGCACTGTGGCACTTAGCGGGCTATATCTTGGTCCATGGGAATTTCCCCACTGACTACGTGTGCGTGCACGCTTATGATCCACGCTACCCCTAAGTGAGAGTACAGATGGCTGACAGAAATTCAGGTAGTGACAAAATTCACGCCGATCATAAGCCAAAGCATGTCGATGCAAGTGAGACTTTGCTCAATGGAGTAATCGGTCTTGGCTGGCAAGCGCTCTTGATTGGCGAAGGTATGGCTGCCGGTGGCATTACCGAGGCCGGCAAAAAACTGGAAGAAGTAAAAGCCGGGAAAGTAGAAACTATTAAGGACCTGGGTTTGCAAGCAGGTTTATCCGCTGGTACTGGAGTTCTTGCGGGCTGCATTTTGGGTAGCAAACGAGAGATGCTGAAACTGGCTATGGGCGGCATAGGAACAGTCGCCGGTTTACTCTATGGCAAGATCACTTGGGATAAGTACAGTAGCAACAAAGAATTAGGACAAGCACTTGATGCTGTCTATAAGCATGGCGATTGGAACACATTTAACAAGCAAAAAAAAGTGGCCGAAAGAGAATTAGGCAAGCAAGGTTTCGAAGTCGGATTTACAGGGTTAACCGGTGCCGCTGGAATGGGCGGGGCGATGATCTTTGGTAAAGGGATCATGCGCAAGACACTGCCAGCCGCGGCAGAGTATCTCTATGGCAAACCCGGTGACAAATTGTCGAAAGCGGGCAAGATCACTAGCCTGTCCAAGGGCGCTGAAACCTCGTTCAAAAGTGATTTAAGTAGCTTCGTCAACGAGATAAATCATGGTGGCATTCATGTCTCGCGCTCTAACGAGACTTGCAAGCCATATCTGTTTGACAAAGACAATAGAATCTCCAATATCTTTATTAAGAAGGGTACGACAGTTGACGAAATTGAAAATCAAATTGTTGTAGGTTCATTGGCTAACAAAATTTCTTCTAATGATAAATCAGCTTTAGAAGTAGCATTAAAAGGCGCTGAAAAAGCTTCCTACGGGGCGGCGGAATTTGGAGACATGGAACTTGCTCTTGCCGAAGGCAAGGCATTTTCAGAATCCCAGGTTGGACAAGTGCGAAAGTTGCAAGGCGCACAAAAATATGCCATCGAAGGCAGCCACGCATATTTTCGAAGACAACCCGGCAATGACTATACAAACCATCTCAAAAATGTATATGGTGAATGGTCTGCCAAAAGGCGAGTAGAAGCAAAATCATCAGTGGTGAACATACCAATTTCTGATTCGGCCGATGCTTGCGCGCATCGTATTGCCAGTGAGAATTTGGCGCAATTGGGCATTCGCCCGAGTGACTGCAACTTGGCTGCCGCTAAGAACGACTTTATTCAGAAGATGGCCAATGGCGATAAACATAAGGCCGTCAGGGCAATTTCGTATTATTTGGAAGGACATCCTGAAAACACCAATCTTGCAGCTAATGTAAGAATTGCTAGGTTGGGTGAATTGGCCAAGAATCTTTCAACTGATCAAGTCAAGCTCATAACGAATAGAGCAAATGATTTCGAAGCCGGAAATTTTCCATATGAGTTATTCAGCAAGCCAATGATGTCTGCTGTCGATTCATTGGTTTCCCGTGGAATTGTTTTAGATGCCACCAAGGCGCATAGAATGTTGTCCAAATTGGCTGCTCAACCAAGCCGACAGTCCAGCATCGATGATGCGCGAGAACTTATAAAATGCGCTAATACGGTTGGCATAAACGGAGAGCAGTTGATGCGTAATGAGCTGGTAACGACTGGAAATAGTCTGCTCAAACAATTGGCTGCCAACGATCAGAAAGACATGATTATGAGTCTAGCTGTCAGTCTAAAGCATTTTGGTTCAACCGCTAAATACAAAGATGTGACAACCGTAAATGCCTTACTTAGACGTGGCTACAAAGTAGAGCAAATTTCCTCTGAGTTAATCAGGAAATAGAACGGAAGGTTATTCGAACGATAGATTTATTGGTTCGTTTCTGAGAGGCTTTTCGTGTCGTCCTGGATCGGTAGTGGGTGTAGATGTGCTCACTGTGTTGAACTTGAAATCATCTACCCATATTTGCCCTTTGCCGGATAAAAGAACGCCAAAGGCGATGTTTAATGAGTCATCTGGAACATCCAGTACGATCTCGTACTCTTCCCAGTCGGTAGTACCTTTAATCGGTCTGTCTTTCATGTTGTCGAACTGATATGTTGTGCGATGTGGACCATCTACGCGCATCCATAAACCAGCCCAATCTTCAATGCCCTCGGATTTAGCAAAGGCAGTCAGGCGAATCCGCTGTCCGTGGAAAGTTGTCGCTTTGAACATCTGCATTAAAGTGGCAAATGAGCGTGGTTGGGAAGCTTTGTGCTTAATGTAACCACTTTGTTCGCCACTGTGGAAAGTCCGGGTGTCTATGCCTATTTCATAGTCGTCCGGATCCTGCCCGGCTCTAAACCAACCATCGGACATCGCTTCGCGCTGAGCTATCAACGTCATATATTTAACCCCGTAGTGGATACAAGTCCTTGGTCGTTATACCCAAGGCATCCTCCGGCTTGATTAAAAAGCAATGAATTGTTAACCGAACCCGCCGCCGCCGGGAGTTTCGATAACAAAGACGTCACCGGGTTTCACCGTAGTGGAAGCGGTTCCGGCAAGTTCTTCCTTTGTTCCGTGCGTACGCTCTATAAAGTTGTGTCCTGAGCTTGCTGGTTTGCCTCCCTGGATGCCGAAAGGCGATATCTTGCGCCTGTTGGATAGGATGGAGGCGGACATTTCTTGGTGGAAGCGAATACGGCGAATGACGCCGTTGCCGCCGTGAAATTTTCCTTGGCCGCCGCTGCCCTGGCGAATACAAAATTGGTCTACAGTAATGGGGAAGCGGTTTTCCAGGATCTCCGGATCAGTAAGGCGCGAGTTGGTCATATGCGTGTGTACTGCATCCGTGCCATTGAAATTAGGTCCGGCACCAGAGCCGCCGCAGATGGTTTCGTAATACTGGTAATGCTCATTTCCGAAAGTGAAATTGTTCATTGTGCCTTGCGATGCAGCCAGTATGCCCATCGCGGCGTAAAGAGTATCGACTATAGCCTGTGAAGTTTCTACGTTGCCGGCAACAATGGCCGCTGGATGTTTGGGGCTAAGTAGAGACCCTTTCGGAATAATCAACGTCAGTGGCTTGAGACAACCTTCGTTTAAGGGAATGTCATCGTCGACAAGTGTGCGGAAAACATATAAGACGGCTGCTTTAGTAATGGCAGCCGGCGCATTGAAATTAGAGTGTTGTTGAGGTGATGTGCCGGTGAAATCAATTAGAGCATTTCTGGATGCTTTATCAATGGTGATTTTGACTGATATCTGACTGCCATCGTCCAGATGACTCGCGAAGCTTCCATCTTGTAATTTGCTGATTGCTCGCCGAACTGATTCTTCGGCATTATTTTGCACAAATTGCATATAGCCTTCAACGGTCTGCAGTCCATATCTTTGTAAAAGTTGCAATAACTCCTTCAGTCCTTTTTCATTGGCTGCAATTTGTGCTTGGATATCGGCAATGTTTTGGGATGGGTTGCGGGCTGGATATGGTCCTGATGCTAGAAGTTGGCGAAAACCCTTTTCTTGGAAAGTGCCGCCACTTACAAGAAGAAAGTTGTCTATCAAAATGCCTTCTTCGTCAATTGAACGACTCATCGGTGGCATAGAACCCGGCGTGATACCGCCTATATCGGCATGATGTGCGCGAGAGGCCACGTAGAAAACAGGCTCTGTGCATTGAGGAGGAAACACGGGTGTGACGACTGTAATATCCGGTAAGTGCGTGCCGCCGTTATAGGGGTTGTTTAGTGCATAGATATCACCTGGCTTGAGCTTGCCTTTGGTTGCCGCGATAACACTGCGAATACTGTCACCCATTGAGCCTAAATGAACAGGGATGTGCGGCGCATTAGCAATTAAGTTGCCGTGCCCGTCAAATAGAGCGCATGAAAAGTCCAGTCGCTCTTTGATATTTACAGAGTGGCTGGTGCTTTGAAGAGTGACGCCCATGTTTTCGGCGATGGACATGAAGAGGTTGTTGAAGAGTTCGAGTTTTACTGGGTCGGGGGTAAGGGGGTGAGATTCCTCCGCTAACGCCTCGGAATGACAAATGGAGGGGTCGGAGGAAGACATTGTCAGAATTAGGTGTCCTTCGTGTGTTGTCTTGGCCTGCCAATTGGGTTCTACGATATTGGTGCCTGTGTCTTCGGTGATCATGGCCGGTCCGTTGATTACTTGATCTGGTGCAAGAGCATGTCGTTGGTAAACAGGAGCCTCATGCCATTTGCCGCCGGAAAAGAAGTTGATTCGAGTAATCGGGACAGCTTCAACGGTTGGAAAAGAGCATTTGCTTGGTTTCGGTTCTTTGAGAACACCTATAGCCTCAACGGCTATTGATTCAACAATCATCTCTTTCCCCTTGCTGGCGAAACCAAAGAGTTGTTGATGCTTTTCCGTGAATGCCTGGGTCATTGGTTCTAAGTCTGCAAAGTCCACATCGAGAGAACTATCTGAACCTTGATAGCGAATATAGACAGATTGCTTTATTTGCACTTGGTCAATTGGAATGGATTCGGAGAGCAGATCTTCTTTGGCTAGGTTGCTCAGATTCCCAAACAAGTCTTTGAGAATCTCCACCGTTTCATTGCAGAGGGTAGACTCGACGGTTTGCATACGGATGACGGTCAAATCCGCAAGTCCAATGCCGTATGCTGACAAAACTCCAGCATAGCTGTGAATAAATATCGTTTTGATGCCCAGTGATTCGGCTATTAGACAAGCGTGTTGGCCGCCTGCGCCGCCGAAGCAGCACAGTGCGTAGTCACTTACATCGTGACCCCGCTCGATGGATATTTTCTTGATCGCGTTGGCCATTTTTTGAATAGCGATGGACAGAAATCCCTCGGCGACCTGTTCGATGGGGCCGGCGTACATATCTTGAAATTTAGACCTAACGATTGCCGTGTCTATTGGCTGATTGCCGTTGCCAAATATGTGTGGAAAAAATTCCACTTGTATCTTGCCCAGCGCAACATTGCAATCTGTGACAGTCAATGGTCCACCGTTTCGATAACACGCCGGGCCTGGGTGTGCTCCGGCCGACTCAGGACCAACGCGATAGCGTTGTCCGTCAAAAGTTAGAATAGATCCACCGCCGGCTGCCACCGTATGGATAGACAACATTGGTACTCGGATTCTTATTCCGGCAATTTCCGTTTCTTGGCTGCGCTCAAGAGAACCATCATAGTGGGATACATCAGTGGAAGTACCGCCCATGTCGAAGGCGATGATCTTGCTGAAACCGGACTGTCTGCTTGTTTTAACTGCTCCAACAATCCCTCCTGCCGGCCCTGAAAGGAGGCTGTCCTTGCCGCGAAAATGTTTTCCTTCAACCAGTCCGCCATTTGATTGCATGAACAGCAACTTTGTGTCGGGCAAACCGGCAGCCAACTCATCTACGTAACGTCTGAGCACAGGCGATAAATAGGCATCAGCTACCGTAGTGTTGCCGCGCGATACCAGTTTTGCCAACGGACTAACTTCGTTGGAAACGGACACATTGGAAAACCCAATTTGGTGAGCAACCTCGGACAGCAGATTTTCATGTGCTGGGAAGCGATAGCCGTGCATGAGAACGATGGCGCATGAACGAATGCCGTCAGCATAGGCTATCTCCAATTGCCGACGTGCGCTCTCAATGTCCAGTTTGGTCGTGACCAGTCCGGACGCATTGATGCGCTCATCTACTTCAATTACACGGTCGTAAAGGACATCCGGCAAGACGATATGCCGAGCGAAGATATTTGGTCGGTTCTGATAACCAATGCGTAGAGCATCGCCGAAGCCTTTTGTTGTGACTAACACAGTCGCTTCACCGTTCCGTTCAAGTAAAGCATTGGTGGCAATAGTCGTGCCGACCTTGACCATGTCCAGGCAATCTTGCCCGAGCAAGTCCTCAATACCCTTTACTGTTGCGTCTTTGTAATGTTCCGGATTGTCACTGAGCAATTTGCGAACGTGCACAGTGCCGTCAGGCGCCAGCGCAACGACATCGGTGAATGTGCCACCACGATCAACAAAGAATTGCCAGCCGCCTGACATCAAAATGAACTACCAATAAGGTTTCTAAGTATATAGACTGTTGACTTGTACATGATAGGTCACTGGAGGCAAAGGGTGCATGATAAGTAATTCGACTCCTGCGCTACCAGTTTGGATATCAAGAAGTTTTGCTTTGACAGCTGCTTTAGCAATTGCTGCCGGCAGTATCGGCATGTATTCAGAATACGCGTACGCTGAAGAAACGACCAATGTTAGTAAGCCCGTATCTGTTGCCGTTGTTCAACCAAAAGCGCAAAAAAACAAGAAGCGGCTTTTGCTTTGGCGCAAACGAAAAATTGCCCAATTGGAAAGCGAACCAAGACCAAGCGATGAAAATATCGGTTTGAACGACTCACTAGATGCTAAAGAAACTAGTGCCGAACCGAAGAAGCGCAATAGTCTATTGGCAACATTCTATAAACCAGTCGAGCGTCTGAAAGTCCCACTCATGGAGCTTAAAGATCCAATTAAAGCGCTTCATGGTCCTTTGTCGCAAATGGCCGCCGACATGTCGCGCCTGGAAGGCGATTTGAAGGGACTACAGCAACCGATTATTGGACTGCAAGAACACGTTGATAAGTTGCAACAGCCAATTAGTGAGTTGCGCGCTCCAATTGCCAGTCTCGATGATCATATTAAAAGTCTTGTCGTGCCAATGGCAGGCGTAGATAACCAATTGCAAGCGCTGCAAGAATCGCTTCTTGGTGTAAAAGGTTCAACAGCGGGTCTTGGTCCGCCACTAAATAATTTGTCCAATAAAGCAGCAATTGTGGCTCAGCCGATTGATAGGTTGCAAGTTAATGTCAAAGGTCTGCATGATGGCGTAAATCAGTTGCATAAAAACGTATTGACACTCAATAGTGGCGTTGTCACGCTTGCCAATCCAGTAACAAAATTGTCTCAACAGGTTGATGAACTTCAGCTTGAAGTTAAGGGGTTGGACCACGAACTTCATGGCGTTAAGAAAGCCCTTATTGCCTTGGCTATCGGCGTGCCTATAGCAATCTTGCTCGGTGCGGTGATTGGCGCTATCGCTCACATCATAGGGAAGAATAGCCGGAAGTGAAGTTAGTAAATATCCTTATTCTCCTTTTGCTGTTAGCTTTCCCGTTTTTGTTTAGTTACGCTGGTTCCGCCAAAATAATTGAGGGAATGTCCGATCACAGCTCCGGCTTGCCGCCTCTGGATGCGCAATATCGACCAGGCGCTAGATTCGAAGACCTTTCTCCCGCTCAGGTTAAACCACCAAATAAGTGGTATCAAATGCCCAATTGGGCGGCAGGAGTTTGGCAAAGCAAACAACATTCTCTTATCTATCAGTTTAACTACAAGACGAAAAAAGAATGGGAAGCAAAAAACAGGTTCTCCTATTATCTGGCTGAAGAACGCTTTGGCAAGCAGAAAGACAACCAAGGCGGTATCTGGGATTTGCCGCTTGCCCCCCTGGTTAATAAGGCGCTGAGCAAAGATTGGGTTAGCTACCACCACATAACTAATATCGAGTATCTTTACGTCGGTGAAGACGGCATTGTGATGCGCATTAGATCGGTTGTGACGCTCGTTAGTCGTGTTGGCTCAGAGATTGTTTCTGCCTACCAACAAGAAAGCATTTCCACCCGCTTGCCGGCAGGGGAAAATCTTATGCGGGTGCGAGACTCGATAAAGGTCTACGATGTGGAAGGACACGCGTTGAGACGCAGCAAGGTAGAGGCAATTGCCACCCGAGTTGGACCTTTTGAGCCCCTCAATGAGCGTAATGGTTTGGACCTGAAATCAATGTTTGTTGAGTTCTTAAAAAGTAGAGAACCTTAAATGGCTAACTAGTGGTTTCACCATTGTCGGTTTTGGGCTGTCCTATTAAATTAATGGGCGTCTCAAAAGCCATATGGACACGAGTGTTGAACCATGTCGAACGATCGCACGTACCAAGCGCCTTTAGAAAAACTGCCTCCCTTGCCGACCCCGCCTTCGGGTGACCAGTCTCTTAATGAATACCGCGCACCAGGCTTAACTGCCGATGGGACATTAGCAGCGAAGACGGACGATTGCGGCTGCCACAAGAGCAAGGAAGTTGCTCAACCAACAAAGAACAGCAAGTCAGCTGTAAGTCTAAAAGGTGAAGTGTGCCAGGGTGAAGTCGTTGTGCCTGTCTATTTCACTACCGAGCGCAAACCGTTATACGATGCCAGTGGAAAAGTAAGCGGCTTTGGTGATGAGCCAAACTATGTGGAAAAGGACGGAGCGGTAGACGTCCAGGTAACGCGTGGCAAAATCTACAAAAAATTCAAAGTTGATAGAGGCTGCCAGGCGACCAAAGGTGAAGTAGAAAGCATAGGTTGGAAAACCGGCGCGCACTGTATGGGCATGAAAACCGATGAAATTCAAACACTCAGCGAGGACCAATATTTTTCTGAGTTAAATGCTTCGCTGGAGCGTGGGTACACAGACAAGATTGATCTGTTTGCACCGGGATATAGCATCAAATTTAAGGGTGGCGTGGGACAAGCTTCGGATATCGAGCTTGGCGAATTGCGCGGTAGACCCCGAGGTGACTTCAATTCTGATATCGAGCAGGCTTGTGATGTAGCCGGTCATGGAGCTCATCCTGTCGAACTGTTTTCCTGGGCATCCAACGGGAACATGTTGGGTTATCCTGCCGACGATAGGAACGTCAAATATAGTTTGTTCGCCACCTGGCAGGAAGAACTTCAGCTAAGAAATGACCGCATTAACGGTGGTCCCAAGAGTATGAACATATTGGTTCATAGCAAGTTTGCTGAGCCGGAAATAGAATCAATGTGGATCAGGGGAATGCTCAATTCTTGCCGGACCGACAAACAGGCAAAGTTCAACAAAATTGTTCTTTGTGCGTCTGACTACGGATTACGCACATTTGCACTTTTGGCTGACAAGGTTGCTGAAAATACAGATGATCTAGTGGCGGCAGTTAATCCGAATGATAAGGCGCTGTGGCTGTCAAAGTTTGCCCATGGCGGCGAACTCCCCTTGGGAATGGCAACGTCGGCTGATGTAATGAAGTATCACAAGCAATTGCAACATGTCCGCTTTATCAATTATGGCTCCGCAATTCAGCCACCTAAAGGTTATGATCCAAGGCGTTGGGCAGCATATTACGTCAGTCACTTCCCGCCAGGGGCTGTCATTGCCAAGATTACAAACAATCGCGAACAAGATAATTCCGATGGTATGTGCTTAAAAGAAACACCCGGTACAAATCATTTGTATTATGAGTTAACCACTGATTGCTCTGGCAAAAAGAAGTAATAGAATAAGTACAAGTAATTTTGAAAGGGAATTCAAATGAAGCGCCTAGCTGTTGTTACCGGTGGCAATCGCGGGTTAGGTTTTGAAGTTTGCCGTCAGCTGGCTAAAAAGGGAATAGATGTCATTTTGACCAGCCGTGACGTTCAAAAAGGGCAGGCAGCAGCTGTTGAATTGAAAAAAGCTAGCTTGCCGGTGACGTTCCATCAATTGGACGTTAACTCCGAGAAGAGCATAGACGAGCTGAAGTCTTTCATTGAAAAAGAGTACGGCAGGCTCGATATTTTGGTGAACAATGCCGGCGTGATGATCGACCGCAAGAATAATGGTGACGACTATCCATCAGTTTTGAAAGCGGATTTGGATACATTTAGAGAGACAATGGAGAGCAATGTGTTTGGCGTGCTGCGTATGTGCCAGGTCTTCATCCCCCTGATGAAGAAAAACAATTACGGGCGAATAGTCAATGTTTCCTCTGGTATGGGACAGCTCACCTACATGAGTGGCGGCTGGCCTGCTTACCGAGTCTCAAAAACGGCTCTAAACAGTCTTACGGCAATCCTTGCCTTTGAGGTAAAGGACAGCAATATATTGATCAATTCCATGTGTCCTGGTTGGGTTAAGACCGACATGGGCGGACCATCTGCCACGAGGTCCGTTGAAGAAGGCGTGGACACGATGGTCTATCTGTCCACACTGCCTGATAATGGGCCGCGAGGCAAATTGCTGAGAGATCGTCAGATAATCGCCTGGTAGTCAAGAACCGAGTCCCTGAGCCAACTTTAGACGGGCGCCTGCTTTTGGGAGCCCGTTAGATACATAACTTAAAATTCCGCTTTGAAACCCAGTTTTCTTCGTCAGAACCGGGTATTCAAGGGATAGGTTCGAACGTATTTGAGAGGACCGAGACGTGTTAACTAGGGCATTGAACGGAATCATCGCTACCTGCCTGGCTGCAACATTTAGCTTGTCCGCTATTCCTTGTCAGGCTGAAGTTGTCCGTCAGGATTTCATAAAGCTGGGCAATGAAGACCATAGACCTATATATGAATGGCGCGATGCCAGTCTATCTCCTAAGGCAGTGGTCGTGACCATACACGGAGTCAGCCTGCACGGAGGCGTCTTCGATGCTTTAGGCAGATATCTCGCATCTGAAGGTTATACGGTTTTGTCTCCGGACTTGATTGGCCATGGTCGCCGTCACTACGATAAGGGCGTCGTGGATTTCGATCCGGTTGCCGACTATGAAAAGGCAGAGGCTGATTTGACTGAGACAATGAAGCAAGTCCGCAGCGAATTTCCTGGACAAAGAGTATTTTGGCTTGGTGAAAGCCTTGGTTCCAACTATGCAATCCGCATGGCCGCTAAACATCCAGAATTAGTAGATGGTCTTATTTTGTCTGCACCGACTATTCGCCGCCACCATGGCGCTCCGCCCAAATTGGTAACAGATATGTGTGTCAACACATTGCTGGCACCAAACAGGCAGCTGTCATTAAAGGCGTATGCCACTGGCTTTCTGACCGATGATCCGAAAATCATTTCTGATTACTTGGCTGATCCGTTGATGCGCAAGACACTGAGCCCGCGTGAATTATTGTCTGGGCGGAAAGTGATCAAAAGTACTTTGCCTTATGCCGACGAGATCAAAAACAATTTGCCGGTTCTTGTAATTCAAGGCACGATGGATAAAATGGTGCAGGCCAACGCGGCAGAAGAAATGATGTCTCGTATGAAGTCCAATGACCGCACATTGCACTGGGCAGAAAATCGCGGACACATTCTCTTCATGACGGCTTATGTTCAGCCGGATTTAGAAGTTGTTGTGGACAGATGGCTGAATACGCATTTAGAGAAGCCGCATGTCTATACAACAGCTAGTGATGTGCAGAATGAAACAAATGCGCATGGGTCGATAGCGAATTAATTACGCGTCTACTTCCACATCATCGCCAACTACTTGCACGGCGTATTTGTTGACATTGCTTGCTCCCGGGCCGCTTAGGTGCGCTCCGGTTGTTACATCAAATACGGCTGCATGCCAGGGGCAGGTAACGTTATTGCCGTTTAGTTGTCCCTCAGACAAGGGACCGCCTTTGTGAGGGCAAGTATCGTCGATGGCATAAAAGGTACCACCATCGTTGAACAAGGCGATTTTCTTCCCGCCGACATCGACACATTTTCCGTGTCCCTCGATAATATCACTTGTTTTTGCAACTCTAGTAAATGCCATTAGCGACTCCAATAAACTCTTACATACTTCCTTGCCTTTGTAGCACTTCTGGAACTCTTTGCCAAGCCTAGAAGCTAAGAGTGGCGTGTCATGTAGCGCGCAAGTACTGCTTGGGCCAATTGGACTTTTGTTTGAGAGCGCTTGCTGCATGCAATGGCCAATACGGATCACGAAGCATTTCACGAGCCAAGAGCACCAAGTCGGCCTTACCACTTTTGATTATTTCATCAGCTTGCTCGGGAGTGGTAATTAAACCAACGGCTCCGGTGAGGATTTTGGCTTCGTGCCGAATGCGCTCAGAAAACGGTACTTGATAGCCTGGCTCAAGTGGTATTTTGGCATGTGCTACTAGTCCACCGGAGGAGCAGTCAACTAGGTCGACTCCTGCGTCCTTCAGTGCTTTGGCAAGTTTTACTGCCTCACCAATATCCCAACCACCTTCTGCCCAGTCGGTTGCAGAAATGCGAGTGAAAAGGGGCATCTCGTCCGGCATTACCTGGCGAAGCTCGCTAGCAATTTCAACAAGCAAACGCATCCTATCCTCAAGTCCACCGCCGTATGAGTCTTGTCTCTTATTGCTTAATGGCGATAAAAATGAATGCAGTAAATAGCCATGGGCCGAATGTATTTCAATTATTCGGTAGCCGGCTTTAATTGCTCGTTTGGCTGCCGTAATGAAAGCTTGTTTGACTATATCAATACCGGCTTGATCCAATTCTTCCGGTGTAGAAAATTGGTCAGTAAATGCAATGGCACTGGGTCCGACAGTTTGCCAGCCGCCATTGCCGGCTAACAGTGGTTGTCCGCCATCCCAAGGCACTTGCACCGATGCCTTGCGTCCGGCGTGTGCTAATTGAATTGCGGGAACTGAGCCTTGTTCCGTAATAAATCTAGCAATACGAGCAAGTGGTTCAATGTGCATATCATCCCAAATACCCATGTCCGCTGGACTTATACGCCCGCGTGCTTCCACCGCTGTTGCTTCTACCATGACCATCCCGGCACCACCGACAGCACGGCTGCCCAGGTGCACGAAGTGCCAGTCCGTAGCCCTGCCATCTTCTGAGGAATACTGGCACATTGGTGAGACTGCGATGCGGTTAGGCAAACTGACACCACGAATGTTTAGTGGTGAAAATAAATTGTATTGCCCAGTTATAGACACAAAGCTTTCCTCTTGCGAACCCAAAATGTTTTAGAGGATAGTTAGCCTAACACAAAAAATAGAAGGACCACCGTTAGGGGCGGTGGTCCTTCAGGATTGGTCCTGCAGCTTCTGCCAGGGGGGCGGGTTAGCGACGCACGGGCCAGTTCGTCACGTAATCCAAAGCTTGGCTGCTGGAACCCAAATCTATGCCGCGCATCCCAAAGCTGGTTGGGCTACCACAGACAGCGTTTGGGCCGCGCGGCTGGCAACGTATGGATTGGCGTCTGTGGTTAGTGTTTGAAGCACCGGGACAGGTGTCTTGTAGTTCTCAGCCAGGGCATAACGGACATCGTCATGTTGATCTAGCGAAAGAGCAAAGACTAAAGGTGAAGGAACGTTAGGATTTTCTGCAACGCTGAGACGGACCTCCCAATGTGGATCAACGGCTAACCTTTCTAGTATTTCCACTGGAGTATTGGGATTTTCTGCTACTTGCTTGCGCACTTTCACCGAGGTATCTATAGAAAGTTGGGCCAGTTCTTTGAGGGAAGTGGTGGAGTTACCGGCCAGAATATATCTTTCCTGATGCCCCCATGACGTAACATCCGGTACAAACGGATGCTTTCCGCTAAGAATTAGCACGTCTCTCAAAAAAAACATTTTAAGCCTCCTTGTCTTAAAATCTGTTCCCTAACGTCCCTTGACCTTTAGCTGCACCTCTTGTTGCTTCGTGATTTCAATTTACCGCCGGGATGTGGAGGATTTGTGGAAGTCTTTCACGGCAATTATTAAATCCCAGAACCAAGTACTGGTAGGATTTTGAGGCCTTGATTAGGAAGTTGGTTATTTAGAAACAGGTTGAGCCGTAATAGCAAATGGCGGCAAAAACATTCGTCC
>SBAT01000210.1 GCA_005240105.1 Chloroflexota bacterium | reverse complement strand
TTTCAGGATACCGTCGAGTGCTACATAGGCGGCCACGATGTCAGCCGGAATGTACTTCATCAACTTTTCAAAATAGGAGTCAGCCACGTTGGCATTAGGCGGCGGCTCTTGTGCAAGACGTCGCCTCCAGGATGATGGAGGCGAGCTATTAGGATTGGGATTTGTCATTCGTTTGACTCCAATCAAATTCGAGAGGCAAGCTGCCGTCTCTACTAAGGAAGGAATATTCAGGAGAAAGAAATTCGAGTCGACAGCGATAAATCAGTAGACAAGGTTGCAAATCAGCGCAGTATTCAAGGGGCTAATGAGGGCCACTTTAGCCCGCAGCTAAAGAAACTTTGCTTCACTGCGCAACCCCTTTCCTTATCGCTATTCAATGAACGGCAAATAAGGTACAGCCAGAAACGGAAGCCAAGAGATTCAGCGGCGATTCCTTACTAAATTGATAGAAAGTCGGTCGGCCCTCTACTTGGATACCAGCCGAGACATTTTCAAGGGGACTGGTCGAACCAAGAGCAGCCCTTCACTTCCATGTCGATACCACCGTTACAATCTCACCAGAGAAACACTGGAAATAGCCCCGATTGATAGGTGTGCGCTCTCACGTCATTAATAACAGGCAGAGGAACAACTTAAATTACTGAACTGGCGGGGGTTGGTTTATCGGCTCACGAAAAATGGGGATAGAGATGTAGGACCGTACCCTAACTCGGCAAACATCGTGCCGCCACTCTTTTCGGATAAGAGCAGTCTAATTTCACAAGCACTCCACAGTCTAATTGACATCAGCCAATAACTTTGCGGGGCAATTAATACGAGCGCTCAGCAACACTGGTATCACAAACTTCTACACAAGGTTTAGAAACAGCTCAGCAACTGCGGCTTGGTTAGCGCTCTTTGGCCATCTTGACCAGAATAACAGCAGCAGAACTTCATGTTCTTTCTTGAAGCAGCGCAACATTCTGCAATACCACAACCCACTATCCATGCCGACTTCATAAATCCCGCAAGATTTCGAGGGGAATAGCAAAGAAAAGTGCGATCGTCAAGATGCACAAACTGCAACGCTTTCAGTGAGACACCCAGCAACCATATATAGTGGATTTCATAAAGTCGAATTCACAAACGCAAGCGCCTGAGCCAACTGCACTAACAGACTCGTGAGCAACAAGCCAAGTCTACTTCGAATCAAGCATCAGGCAAAAATGATCTCAAGTCACACCACCCGCATCACGCACCCGCAGAATGGTCTGCCTGGATGTATTGATTTCCCGGGCTACCTCGGCTACAGCGACACCGGCACGCAATCTCCTCAGCACAGCCTTGCGCTCCGCCTGGTCCAAAGACGGAGGCCGCCCAAACCGCTTGCCGGCGGACCTGGCCCTCGCTATGCCAGATTTGGTTCTCTCCACCAGGAGGTCCTTCTCGAACTCTGCTACGGCTGCAATTACCTGCATGGTCATCTTCCCCGCCGCGCTGGTCAAATCAACCCCTCCAAGTGCCAGACAATGAACCCTCACGCCGTGTCCGGCCAGAAGTTCCACCGTCGCCCGCACATCCATGGCATTGCGCCCCAGGCGATCAAGCTTGGTGACCACCAGGACGTCGCCCTTCTCCATCCTATCAACCAGCTTCATGAAGCCTGGGCGCTCTGTGGCCGCCACTGAGCCGCTAATGTTTTCCTCAATCAGCCGGCGACTTTCAACTCTGAAGCCCGCCGCCTTAATCTCCAGAGCCTGATTCTTAGTGCTCTGATCAGAAGTTGAAACCCTACAATATGCAAAAACTCGTGCCATCAAACCCGTCCAAAAGTGGTGTACGGATTATACCCACCATCCGAAACCTCAAAAGCCTACTTTTGGACAGCTAAAAACACCCAGCCCGAAACCGTTCGTTATCGGAACATTCGAATTACTGCGAGTTAGTGCAAGATGATTGGAGCGCCTCGTTTTAGCAAGTGGCTGCTCACAAAATAACTCCTTAATCGTGGTCTGTTGCATCAACTATTCAAACTTGACTTTTGGCAGTTTCCTGCTCAATTCGGCTTGAATTCGCTTAATCGACTCAGAATCCTTGGAGGTGATTGTCCAATAGAGTCCATCACACAGGCCTATAGAAACCTGAGCGGAATTCCAAAATGCCTCCGTTGCGTCTTCATTGATTACGTCTCCAAATGTTTGAGCAAAGCCTGATAGTCCCATTTCATCCATATCGACCCCATCAAGCTCTGTGGCAAAATCCTTAATATCAACTTTCTGGAAATTTGAGTCTGGCAAATCTAACTCAGCCTCCCTTTTCCTGAGTTGAATCTCACTCTGTGTTTCGGACTCTAGGGGACTTATGTAACATGAGTACAGGAGCCATGATCCATAGTCAATCTGACTTGAATCTCCGACAATTCTGACAACTTCACTAGCCACACCTGAAGGTGCGGTAAACCGAATTTCATAACTCATAACTTCGACTCCTTAGGAAGGTTATTGAAATCTAGTTAGTTGGTTGATAATGCCTCAGTGAGCCATCACTGGGATTTGTCCTCGCTTTCTCCGCTTGGCTCACCTCATACTGACCAGCCATTCGTGCGGTCATAGAATCTGGAGATGTTAGCGATCCAGCATCGCCTAGCCGGCCCTTTAGCTCTGTCTTCTCTTTGACTTTCTCATTCTCTTCAGACATTCGGCAGACCCTCACCTATGCCTATTATTCCACTTCAACTGC
>SBAT01000219.1 GCA_005240105.1 Chloroflexota bacterium | reverse complement strand
TGGCATTAATTGTGGCCGAGTTCACTGCCGGGTTGGACGAGAAAATATTAAAAACGCCGGAGTTGGTTAAATTGCCGGACAAGTTTAATGTGTCCAGCATGGAGGCATTCTGCGAAGCGCGGACACCTTCCGGAATTACCAAATTGCCCAACCCATTGCTTGCATAATATTGCAAATGTAAGCCGCCGCCAATAGCTGCGCCGAGGTCGTTTAATTGCAGGTACTGATTGCCTGTGTTAACAACTTGCCGGACAGCAACCATTTCGGCGGCCGTCAGCATGTCTACTGCCGTTACCGTGCGGGTCATGCCGGCTAAATTAATAGTCGCCTCTGATGCCGATTGCAGCACGGAGGCGGCTGAAACATTTTTCTCAATTGATGAAAGATCGAGGTCTACTGGGCTGCTCGGAGCCGTAGGAGCCGGCGTTTCAGGTACCCCCTGGGCGTATGAAGCCTGGAAGGAAATCAGCTGGATGACCAGCATAAGTATGAATAGACGCCTTATTCCCATGCACTGCACCGCCGGTGAAAGCTGGAGTTGCTACGTGCCCGCCATACCCAATACGAGTCCACCGCATATTTGCACAAGTGGTTTATGCCCGTCCGCTTGACTTCCTAAACGGATTTAATGAAATATTGAATATAAAAGTTCAATATTTAAAGTTGCAAAAAGTGTGTAGACAATGAATACACAATTTGGCATAATAGTACTGTAGGCTTTTGGGGAAACTAGTGATGGCTTCAACTCAACGCAAACCAGCAATACAGAGAACCACCAAAGCTAAAACGCTTAATCTGCGAGTCACTGAAGCGCAAAAGTCTGCCTTTGAGCAAGCGGCCCTCATCAAGCAGACTAAGGTGAGCAATTTTATCCTGGACAACGCTTATGAGGTTGCCCAGGAGATCATTCGTGACCAGTATGTTATGTCGGTTTCGAAAGATCAGTGGAAATCTATCTGCCATGCTCTGGATAATCCGCCGAGGAGTAATCCGGCATTACGCAAGCTTATGAGGTCGAAAAGTGTCTTTGAAAAGGACTGAGGCTCAATGAAAGAGCCATGCCCTCTAGAAGATGGACACGACACCAGTAACTTTGACTGTGGTGTGGAAGCCCTCGACATTTACCTGCAGCGTTACGCTCGGCAGACTCAAAAGCGAGAAGGCGCAAGAACTTACGTTGTCCTGGCTGGCAACCGAGTGGTGGCTTACTACACCATCGTTTTTGGTGGCATTGATTGGAATGACGCTCCCGAGCATGTGCGCAAGGGTTTAGGCAAGTACTCAATCCCGATCATGATGCTGGGGAGATTTGCTGTTGATAAAGCATGGGCGGGCAAGGGTCTGGGCAATAGTCTTCTTTTGGATGCCCTTCAGAGGGCTTTGGCGGCGTCAGAAATCGCTGGGCTTAGAGCGGTGGTGGTAGACGCGAAAGATGACGCCGCCAAATGTTTTTATGAGAAGCGAGGCTTCAGATCCTGGCCAGTTGGTTCTAATCGCTTGTTCGTCACCATTCCTGAACTCAAGCGAGAGGCACAAAGTGGATTCAGGCAGTGATGGTTGGTAAAGAAAAGGGTGTTGCCAAACGTTTGCGGAATCGCTGGGAATGGTGGCAGCAAGTATGTAAAAAAGCCGTCGCATGGTGTAATTACAAGGATAATGACACTGCGTGCAAAAAACAGATTTTGGAAGGATTACTTGATCGGCACACAGCTGCGGCGCTGATCATGGCTTTATACACTGTTCAAGGTATCGTCTACCGTCGGCAGGGTCCATGCGCACTAGGCTTTCAGCAATTGTACGTGTCACTTCGAAGTGATGGAAATCAATCGGAGTTGTCCAAGTCCCACCCCACCTGAAAAAGCCATGTTCAGCCATTAAGGGTACGATGTCTTCGACCATGCCTGGCTTTTGATTGTGGCGATTAAGATACTGCCAGCCTTCTTTGGGTTGAATAGTTGGCTGGTGTTCGTTGCCTGGCTCAAATGTAATGAATGGGTTTTGGACTGGATTAATATCAATTGCCAGACCGTACGAGTGCATGGAAGCAAGGCTGCTTCCTTCTATCGGGCGATGGCAAAAGCAAGACGTGTTATTGTCCGCCATCGATAACTCGTCGCTGCCCTGATAGTGGTGAATAGAGCGGATTTTGGCGATGGGAAAGCGACGCTGGTGGAGCTGATGGAAAAAACTTGCTACTTGAGTTGCCACCGCATCTAATACCACTAGCTCCCCATCGGAATGTTCTTTGTCGTCGAAATCAACGTAAGGAATTGAACTTATCAGGGATAGTCTTGCTAGAGGAACCGGGCAATCCGGCGTCCAAGCCCCGCAAGATTGCATCGCGTGTGCTAAGTCATCTGGTAGTTGAGAGATAGTTGCCTGTGCCATTTGTCATACTGTATCAAACAAAATAATCCAAAAGTCGTCTGATTGTCTTGTGAGCTAGTGGACTTGTGAAACAGTGAAATTATCGACGAGTGAAATGGTCGACAATATGAACAAGTGCCCTCATGAACCGTGAAGGATCTCACAGGTTAACATGCGAAACCCTTCACGGTTCATGCCCTGAGTGGAAGTATCCAATTGAGGCTTAGACCGCTGTGGAGATGCGAAGGGTTCAGGGTGACAATTCTAAGTTGTGGACAGTACAACAGGTGGAACTGTGTATAAGTGAATAGGATAAATGGTTGAGCATAAAACGATATGACATGAAAACAGGTGCAACAGTTGAATGGTGTAATTGTGCATCAGTGAATAAGTAGAAAAGAACACTTGTCGACAAGACAACCGGTTGACGATTGAGGCTAATGACGAATTTGATTCAGCTTTGAGACGTCCGAAACATGAGCGCAATTACACGGCCGATCTTTTGCCAGTTTTGCTGCCAGAATTCGTTCGCGATCCGATGACTGATAGTGTTTCTGCGATAAATAAATCGCAGCGAGATAGTAGTGAGGCTCAGAGTTCAAAGGGTCCAGGCTAATGGCTTGCTTCTCGTAAGTTATGGCTTGCGCCGGCTTGCCCATTTGGTAGTACACCCAGCCGAGTCCCGCATGCGCTTCAGCATTGTTGGGATCTTGGGACAAGATTTGCCTATAGATCAAAATGGCTTTGTTGGGATAAGTGCTAAATGTTAGTGCCTTGGCTTTTAGAAGAAGCGGTCTTAGTTCTTGTTGTTCGGTTGCATCAACCGACAGCCCGAATAACGATGCCGACGCCAACAACAACAATAGATATTTGAAGTTCACTAGACCATTGTCAGCGATTGCTATAGGCTGCGCAAGTCAAGAGGAGATCGGGTGTCCATAAGTCCACCCGTTTAGTAAAAAGGCCGTATAAGGGCTTATATAGCCCGATCCTTGAAAGCCTTACTGAGTAAGGGTATTCGGGCTTAGCGCAAACCAATGAAACATAATATACATTATCGGATCTGAGTCAGCTCCAAAAGATCCTGTCCTTATCAGATCAAACTAGGTATACGTCTTCTCCGTATTTAGCTAGTAGTCTGTCATGAGTTACAAGACGGGCTGATTCTACCGAACTCTGAGCCACCAGCATTCGGTCAAATGGATCTCTGTGATGAAGTGGAATAGTCCCGTATTTTAAGGCGTGGGAAAAGTTAATGGAAAGAGGATTGAAACCATTACCGGCAATTTCAGATTCCAGATCGGCAAGTGGAAATTGCAATTTTTCTAGGAATACCTTGATTGATATCTCCCACGCACTAACCACACTGACCAAGATCTGATTACGTTGGTCAGTAATTAAAGCCATGGCTGTATCAGGCAGCCTATCATCGTTGCACAGCCACCACAGGAAAATATGAGTATCAAGAATCAGTTTCAATCGTTACCCTCAAAATCACACAGTATAGACTCAGGTAACGGGTCGTCAAAATCTGGAGCAATCCAAATTCGTCCTTGCATGCTTCCTGGTTGTCGCGGTGGAGGAGTACCGTCTATGGCAATCAGTTTTGCAACCGGTTTGCCGGCTCGACTAATAATCACTGTCTCACCCTTGCCAACTTGTTCGATGAGGCGGGATAAATTGGTTTTTGCCTGATGAATATTTACTTGCATGAAATGTAATTCCTGACTTAGCTAAGGTGGACTAAGCTAAGTATATCAGGCGGAAAATCAGTCGGCAAGTGAACGAGTTTACCACTGAGCAGATTAACAATACGACAATAGATCAGGTGCACCAGACTACAAGTCAACTGGTGTGCTGGACAACTATAGAACAAGAAAACCAGTGCAACTGATTTATATGTATAAACTTTGAATTCTTATCAATACTACGGTGACACCAAGGGCGGTGAGTGTGTCAATTATTGCTAAGTTGTGTCATTTTGGCGTACATTGAGTATAGTCCTAGCTTGCTGGCAGGTGTAGACAAATGGCAGTGAATAAAAAGTCGAATAAAGACGCAATAGAGCGGCTTGCGATGCGCGTACCGTCGGCGCTCAAGGACAAGTACACGCGGGCAGCTGAGCTGCGTGGTGAGACTTTCAGTGGCTGGGCTAAGCATGTGCTCGATGAGGCTGCCGAGCGCCAGATTCGCGAATATGAGTTCACAGATATGACACTTCAAGATCGTGTCGCCTTCATGGACGCTGTGCAAAATCCACCGCAGCCAACCGAAGTAGCAGTCAAGGCCGCAAAGCGTTACCGGAAAGTGTTCGGGCTTTAATTTCAAGCGATAACCTTCAACCAAGGCAATCTGGACTGATTGCTGGCTAGTCTTCGATTGCAAGTGCTTTAACTATGCGCCGCCCCAATCCACTGACCGCAACCGTTGTAGCAATCCAGTGAACAACATTGCAGCGGGATCCACCCGATATAACCGCATGTCCAGCGCCTCATGACCCAATATGAGCCGGCGCATGGGTTCGGTGGTGGACTGTATGGTGGCACTGCTTGCGGCGGTGGTGCTGGTGGCGGTGGCGGTGGTGTCACAACAGGACAAGTCACAGACCATTCGCTAGCCAACACCGGACATCCGTTTGGATCGGAACACCAAAGTTTATCAAAGTTGGCTGCAATTGAATAAAACTTCGCAGCCGATAATGGATTTGGTGGCGTGCCATTTGGATCGCTGCTGGCCGGAAAAGCATTAGCATTCAGGTCACGAGCCTGTACTTGCCAGGTAACCTTGCTGCCGTCCTTCTCATTAATGACAAGCGCTTGAGCATTTTGGTAGCTAGCCTGCCCCTGGGCTGTGGCTACATTGGCAAAAGGAGTCGTCTGCAAGTTAAAGACTTTGATGTTGCCCGAGCCATTTGGTAGGACTGAACCGTTGGCTGTCTTTATGGTGCCGCCATCGACTTTGAACAATAATTTGAAGCTGTTATTCGGCTTGGCGCTTTGAGCATATGCCGGTTGCAAAATGTGCGTTTCGGACCTATCTAAAAGACCGATAGCCGGTTCTCCCACGTGCTTGTAAATTTCCAATTTACTTTTGAATTCTTTGTCCACTTTCTCGGTGGCCACAGTCCAGTCTTTCACTGGCGCGCTTTCGTCCTGTCCTGTTGGAATAGGTGCGTCATTCAAGAATTCTTCAACAGTGGCGGCTCTGCCGATTGGATAGAATTTGCTGCCCATTACCACAAACAATTTGTCGTTTATTTTGTGCACACCACCGCCTGTGAGCACCTTCAAGTGGTCATACATCAAAGTTGTCGTAGCGCTTACGTAGGCGGCATTGTTGAGAGCATGGTCCAGTCGCGGATGCGCCGCCAGTATTTTGGCTCCGTCCGGTGTCTTCTCGCGTTCCAACGCTTCTGTAAATTCAGGCTCCGTATCCAGTGCCGGTACTTCTTGCCCTTCCTTTCCATGCTTATCGTTATAGAACTTGGCGAAAGCCATGATTCCATGTTTGAAAGTTTCCATCGCTCTTTGATTGGTCAGCATCATTTGAGTGGACATGTCAAACATGTCCGAGCCTGGATTGCCATCCATTGTCAGATAGCGTCCATCTTCTGTGAGAACGCCCATATAGGCTTTTGGACCAATTACCGGATCAGCAGGTAAATAACCCCACATGCGGGCTTGCTGCCGTTGATAGGCGTCTTGATTTTCCATCCAACGAAGCAGGTTGCGGGGGTCATCATTGGCACTTGCATCGCGCATGCTCTCGCTGAGGATCAAGGCAGGCGTTGTGGTGCCACTGACTTGATTGTTATCAGCATAAACTGGTGGCAGCCAATCGTTGCTTGTCGCTGTAAATGTATTAGGAGATGAATTCCCTGACAACGCATATTGCTTGATGTCGGACTTAAGTGCCTTAACTATTGCATCAGGACTGGCTCTGAGTCCGACTGACTTGAGCCAGTCATAAGTCAAAAAGGACAGGCTGACACTTGGGTCGTCGCTTTTGTTGGCGCTAATGCCTTTGTAGTTTGTTGCCACAAGACTACCGCTGCCAGGGACTGCGCCGCCACTGGCAGTAAACCAATTGCCTTTGCTGGGTGCATTCCAATTGGAGTATTTACTGGCGCCGGCTGCATCAAGAGCTGAGGCATTCATGATGCCGTCAACGCCTTTATTGAAGGTCAAACCATTGCCTGGCTCGGTTGGAAAGCCTGCACCGAAGCCCACAAGTAGGGCGCCCGTCGGCGGGGTATATGTGCCGCCACCACCGCCTCCGCATTGGGCAAAAGCGACGGTCTGCAGGGCTCCTTTGGGAGCTTTACCGTCCCTACCTGGTGCTATTGCTTGGAAGTTTTCTGTGACGGTAATTTTCACCGTCACCGGAATTTCAGAGGCAGTCGTGGTGCGAAAACTAGTATTGGGCACAAGGCGGCAATCCCAGGTCATGGGAATGAAGCGGACGTTTGTCCCTGATATACCGGGCAATGGATAGTCAACATCAGGTCTGTAACAGCGCCTGTTGAAACTATCGACAAAGCAATTGCCGCTTGAATAACCAATTACGTCGCCACTGGCGGGTTTGGAATTATCGCCATAAGGCATGGTGGTGGTCGTTACACCGGTGCCGGCTGGTGCGTTTACTGTCCCGGCTTCAATGACAATGTTGAACTGTGCATTGGGATCACGGCCCATTCTCTGCTGGTTTTGTTGGTATATCTGCCTGGCATCGTCGACAATACTTATCGCGGTACCATTTTTGTCATATGCATTTTTGCCGCCGGTTACCGCCGATACAAGCTTCTGTCTCAACAAGTCGCGAGCGACATTGGCTAGGGACAGGTCGTGTTTGACCAAGTACAAAATATTTTCCTTGGAATTATCAGACAGCTTGGTTGCCACCAGCGCATTCAGGCGCAATTCAGCCAGTACAGTATTAATGCTCTTTATCGGATGAGCGGAGTTGTTAATCGCTGGATCGTCGACTAGACCAATGCGTCCTAAAGGTCCATCGACGACGATTTTGCACATGTCCACGACTACTTGCAGTGCGACTGCATCAGTGGCGTTCATGGTCTCTTTGTGCACACCTGTCATCTGGCTGAGATTGATTACAAAGAAGGCAAAAATTGACAGCATTACCAAAAGAACAACAACCATTAGGGCCAGCGTATTTCCAGAACGACTACGGATGCTCATATAGATTCCTCAATTGATACCGGCAAATTCCAAAGGTATTCGCCTCCGGGATTTTGCATATGGATAGATCTGATCAAACATATACCCGTTATCTGACAAGATTAAACCAAACTAATAAACAAACTGTTTATTGCCCAAAACAAAGACCCTGATTCCGTTTTAGGGAATCAGGGTCTGGAGATTGGCGATCCTAAAATTTGAGCAACAAGCCCGCGGAAATTCAGTGACGAATTCCCAAAGTCCTAGAGCAATAAATTGTGGATGTCCTAGTAGTTTTCGTCGTAAGGAACGCGATAGGCTATGCCTTGGAAAAGCATTCGATGGCTACCGTTATATGGGCTTGGATAGCCCATGAAGCCGTGATTGGCTCCGTAACCAAAACCATGCATTGTTCCGTAAAGTGCCCCTTGGACTAATCCTACTGGCCCGCCGGTGAGTCCGCCTGCTACTAACTCGTAGACACCATCTTCTTTACCGAGGTTGCGAGCAACCATCTTAGTAAAGCCTATAGCGCCTTTGATACCATCTTGAAACGCTCCGGTTGGAACGTCCCAAAGAATAGTCGAGATAGCGCTGACAACACGCACTGGAAGGTAATACAGCTCGTATTGCGTCCTGGCTGCGTCTGGTCTTTCAGGATAAGCTGAAGCCATACTTGCCATTCCACAAATGAGAGCCATAGCTGCCAACGTAGAGGACAGAATCTTTTTACGCATCGTTTTTACCACTTTCTAGTTGTAACGCTCCGGCTGCGGCATTCGCCTTCGCCTTCGCTTGCCTTTCGGCATTACAGGTTGCTCAGCTCGGATTGCTCATCGCAACCCTTCGCTTCGCATGAATTTGAAGAGAAATATTTCTATTTTTCTTCGGAGGTCATGTACGACCAGCGGCTAAACGGCTTTTTCCATCCGTACGCGACACCATGCCACCATCCGTGGTGGACGCCGTAGAGACTTCCCAGCACTACGCCGGGAGCCCCACCGATTGGCGTGGCCATAGCTAATTGTCCAGCACCTTTTTCATCGCCGAATTTACCGGCAACGTGGGTGGTACCTTTCAAGAAACCATGGTAACCATCATCAATCGGGGCGTTGATAGCACCGCACCAGATCCCTGCTGAAACTGCACCAAGCAGTCTTGCAGGAGCCTGCAGAACCCAGTTAACCGGTTTGGCTTCGTAATCCATTGCCAACGCCGGAGTCACTGATGATACTGCCACCGCTAGTGAGCAAAGCGTGAGACCCAGATTTATTCTGTTCATTTAATTGCACTCACTTTCTAGAGGAAAGCAGTATATATGCAGTATACCTACCAGGCAATAGCTAGAGTAGCTATTTAATCCTCGGACTCAGGCACAATATAGGACTCTGTGCTGAATGGCTTTTCCCAACCAGCATCCCATGCATGGCGTCCACCATATATGGCACCAGCAGGAACGCCCCAGACAATGCCTGTCGGGATGCCAATAGCAAAACCAGCTAATCTCTGGCCAAGACCATTCTCGTCACCGAAAGCAACTGCCAAACGCTTGCTGATTTTCTTTGGTTGGTACCAGAGCGAATTCAAAGCAACACCTTCTGGAATATCTATAACCAAAGCTGTAGATGTGCCTACGAAGGATTTTCCTGAGTCCATCATACCTTCAGCATATGAAGGAAGAGCAAAACCAACAGCTACTGCTGCGGCTGCAATTGTAGTAAGAACCTTGTTTTTCATTTTATCGTCCACCTTAATTTGGGAAAGCGAGGATGGCTCCAAAGAACCACCCCCGATACCACTACACCTTTAGAATCCGTCCTTCATTGGATAATTACTCATCCTTGAAGGTAAACGAATCCTTGCTGAACGGCTTTTCATAGCCGGTCTTACAACCGTGCCAAGCACCATCGAAGCAGCCGTAAGTAGCACCACCGAGGGCACCAAATGGTCCCGCAACAATGCCACCAGCCCACTGCTGGTACATGCCATCTTCGTCACCGAGTTTACCGGCTACCCATTTGGTAGCCATGATTGCTCCTCGGGTGCCATCTTTGGTGGCGCCTTCTGGAACTCCGATTACCGTACTAACCATTGATCCCGCAACTTTCCAGGGAATCAACACAATGCTCTTAAATGTGTCGTCATCGGCATAGGACGGCGCCACGCAGGTGCCGGCAATAGCCATGGCGATCATTAAAGAGGACGCTATCTTTTTACGCATGCCAATCTCCATCTCTTTAGCAATCAACTTAAACAATTTTGTTGAATGTCATAGGACTAGTTATCCTAAGACATTACCAATTGTACCCATTTTCTTATTAATATCCACAGTCTTCTATCTGCTGACAAGTGGTGGCATTACACACAGAATGGCGCAAAGCTAGTATTCAAGCCTCTTTTAGAAGATGTAGTTGATAATCTACGTGTCCGAGAATTTGAATTTAACGAAACAATTGATTCTCAAATGATGCCGAGTCGATATTGATTAGATATGACAAGGCGCAGATCTTTTGCGCCCGCTGATGCTTCCGAAGGTTTCCAGTACGGGGATTTGCTCTTGAGAATCCAAATTTTCTGATGAGAAGCAACGAGGTTAATTCACTTGTCGAGCGATTAATTCTGCCCGTCAGGTAACAGGATGCATATACGTTATCGGACGCGCCTCTCTTTTTCATCTCGAACCTTTCCTTTTGTCATCTCGAACCTTTCCTTTTGTCATCTCGACCGACCGAAGGGAGTGGAGAGATCTTCCGCAAGGAAACTTGTTCGTCTTCGTCACTACGGTTGATCGACAAATAGTCGCTCTCTCCACGCGCCATGCTTCGCATGGCTTGGTCGAGATGACAAAGGCAGCTACGTAGCTAGAAGCGTAGCAAGAGCGCCGAGGAGGCGGTCGCCGCGGAGCGATGATCGGTCGCTGGATGGCCTAGCGAAGGTGAAAGCGGTGTGTTATTCAAACACGCCGCTGGAACCGGAGCGTTATATTAAGTCCCAAAGTGCTCCGTCGGCTGCCACGAGAAGCCCTGGCGGCGGAACATGATCTTCCACAGCGACAAGAAAATACACGGCATCCAAATAACATTGGCATAGAAAGTAAGACAGGCGGTCAGCCAGAGAGTTTCTGTAAGGGACTTGTGCCTGTAGAGCCTGATGCCATTGAAGAAATTGAATTGGCAAACGAGTGCAATTGCCATGAGTACGATAATGAAAAAGCGGGGGTAATTTGGCCCGCCAATGAGGAAGTTAATTGCCTCGCTCAAGATTTCCATCGCCACTAATGGAGGAATGGTAAATTCACCGACAAAGGCCATGATGTCCAGCCTTTCTGTAAATGACAGGCGTGACGGTGCATTGAGGGGCAATACATAGTCTAAATAGCGCCGAATACTTCCTTCCGCCCAGCGCTTGCGCTGACGGTAGAGTGATTTCCATGTCTCAATTGCTTCTTCATATACACAAGCATAAGGACAAAATCTGATGTCCCAGTTGGCTATGAGCAAGCGCATGGACAAGTCCAAGTCATCTGTAATTGTCTTGTTATTCCAACCACCGACATCTATCAGCGCATTACGCTTGATCAGCTGTCCGTCGCCGCGTAATTCCACAGCGGCGCCGATTAGGTCGCGTCCCATCTGCCAGAATGCATCCACGGCATACTCAGAAGCCTGACACTCAACTAGGAAGCCTTTCTGGTTGTCGTAAATCTTCTTCTGCACCTGCACAGCCCCTACATCTTCCGGTGCCAGGACAGGCAAAGTCTGACGCAAGAAATCCGGCGCTACATAGGCGTCGGCATCAAACACAACAACTACTTCGGCTTTCGATAAGGCAAGCGCTTCGTTAAGAGCGGCAGATTTGCCAGGATACGATCCCGGCAACCTACGTAGTACTCGTAAATTGGAAAACTCGCTCTTAAGCCTGTCCAGAATTGCCGGCATCTCGTCAGTTGAATTGTCATCGATTATCCACAGAAGCAAATTCGGGTAGTCGATTTTCAGCATGTTGCGTACTGTCTTTTCGATCACGCGACTTTCGTTCTTGGCTGATATGAAAAGATCTACCGTCGGCTGCCAATCAGCTTCGGCACCTTCTTTTACGGTAGTGCCAAATTCATTGTGTGGGTGTGGGCGGTCTTTGGCGCGATTGAGTTTCCTATGCCAGCGCTTTTGCGCCATCAATAGCCATGCGCAATGCGAAATCATCATGAAGCACAGGCAGCAAATGAATATCAGAATGAAAGGGCCAGGCACAAAGTAGTCGATGTACTTTAGGGTAAGCCAGCCACCAATGAATATAGTTATTAATAGAATGCGATTAAACATCTTGTCTACCGCCCACGGTTAGCCACCAGAAGCGCAACAAGGATTGCGACTGAGCAATCCGCAGTGAAGCGATGCTGTGCTGCCGGATGGCAAGTGAAGGTGTAGGCGCAGCCGAAACCGGAGCGTCATAAATAATAGAACAATGACAACCAACACTTGCGTTTCTCACGTACAAATAATGTCTATCAATATGCATGGACACGGTTGCCGTATTCGTTGACAAGTGTTGCTACCCTTCTTGCTCCGTTCATTTCATTAGCTAGTCGAGCTAATTGATAGGCGCTCACTTCGTAGGAAGCCGTCTGCAAATGATGGCGGATACGGTCTGCCAGAGCTTCGGCTGTTAAGTCAGGATATGTCATATGGCTGGACACTCCTAATTCGACCATGCGCTGAGCGTTGGATTCTTGCTCAATTTGTTTGTAGTCGGGCACAAGCAAGGACGGCTTGCCAAGCGTTATCAATTCCATGGCAGTCGAATGACCAGCCTGTGAAACAACTAAATCGGCGGCCTTGTAGTAGCGCTCAGGATTTTCCGTAAACTCAATTACCCTCAAATTAGGCGGTGTCTTATCCGGAGTAAAACTAGAAAAAATATCGAAGTGCACATCGGGCATGATTACCGCGGCTTCAACTAGCGCATTGAAGAGTGGCAACCTGTATTTGTGCCCGCCTAGTGTGCCGACAACATACGGCCCTGCTGCCGGTCTGCCGTGACTTAATACTTCATCTGCCGTCCAGCTGGTGACTGGCCCAACCATGCGTTGCAGTTTCATTACTTGCGGTTTCCGGCTCAGCATTGGTAAGCAAACTGTATGCGGCGGGGGAAAATCAGCGATGATTATTTCGCTAATTTCTTTGAACATCGCTCGTACGGCAAAATCTACCGGAGGTTCAGCTGCGCCACCAAGAATTGCATCTTGTATTGCTT
>SBAT01000042.1 GCA_005240105.1 Chloroflexota bacterium | reverse complement strand
GGTCTGAGACATGACCGCCTGCGCAAAGTTTACCTGACGGAAGTCGATGCAGAATTTGATTGCGATACCTTTTTGCCGGATTACGAAAGAGCATTTGAGCAGGTTTTTGAGTCGGTGCCGCATCAAGAAAATGGTCTTAATTACAAGTTTAGGATTTTGCGCAAGAAAAGCGAGGGGGACAAGAATGCATCGTAAGGCTTGGTTATTGAGTCTGGGAAGTTTACTGTTGGTTTCGCAGGCAGCGTTTGCCGAAGGCGATGCCCTTCGCGGGCAAAAGATTTTTAAAAAGGCTGACTGTGTTGAATGTCATGCCAAAGGCGGCAATGACGTCAATCCGCGCAAGCCAATTAAGGGAGCGGAATTTGCCGAAGAATTTAAGGACGACAAAGTCTTAGAGACTAAAATTCGCACTGGAGTAACAGGCACTCCCATGCGCGGTTTCAGCGAGAAGAAAATTTCCCAAGCGGATATGGTTGACCTAATTGCCTATATTCGATCCTTGACACCTAAAACAGAGACTCCCAAGACAGAAAATGCCGGAAAGTGATTCTGTTCAACTTACGCCGGAGTTGTTGATACGGGCTTACAGTCAGGCTATATTTCCTATGTCTGTTGACGGACGCATTGCCTGGTTTAGTCCCGATCCGCGCTGCATTATTGAACTGGATAGTTTCCACGCATCACATAGCTTGATGCGCACGTTCAAGCATGGTGGTTTTGAACTCAAGGTGAACACCGCCTTTGATGAGGTTATTAAAGCCTGTGCTGAAACGCAAAGAGATACTAAAGATGGTACTGAAAATGGCATATGGATAAGCAGCGAGATAATTGATGCATACACCGAGTTGAACAGGCTGGGACTGGCACACAGTGTCGAAGTATATTGCGAAGGAAAGCTGGCAGGCGGCCTTTATGGCGTCGCCTTCGGCGGTGCGTTCATGGGCGAATCAATGTTTCATTGGCGGACGGACGCCTCCAAAGTGGCGATGGTTTTCTTAGTGGAAAGACTGAGGGAAAGAGGTTATAAGTTATTGGACTGTCAATATCATACGGATCATTTGGCCCGTTTTGGCGCCATCCTGATTTCTAAGAGGGAATACCAGAGACGGCTTCAACTGGCTCTGCCGATGAATTGCCAATTCACCTGAAAGAAAAAGGGACAGTTTTATCCGTCCCTTACAATTCCCTATTGGATTTGAACTAAATTGCTTAGTCCTTGCCAATAACCTTCTTAGCACCGCGGCCCATTGCTTGCACGCCCTTCTTGGTGCCTGAAGCAACCTTTTTAGGTGCCCACATGACACCCTTGCCAATCTTTTTGGCGCACTCTTTGGCTTTGCAGTCATCATCAGCAAATGCTGGTGTGGAGGCGACCACTGCAAATATGGCCAATCCTGCTAGTAATCTAGAATTCATAAGAAAAGCTCCTTCTTCCGGAAGTAGATCTGGGTTAGTTATAACATGTTTTGGTTTGTGTGGCTTGCCTATTTAGTTTTAGTAGTCTGTTCAATAAATTGGTTCATTTGATGCATGATGCCCTTGAAAGCTTTGCCGCCGCTGGCAAAGTGCATAAGGCAAAGAAACAGAACAACCACGATAAGAAAAGAGCCAATGGATATGGTGTTGGCACTGGCTGTGGCTACTTTTGCCTTGCGGCTAAAGTGTGGTGATTTTTGTTCCTTAGTCTTTTGATATTTGGGATAGCTGAAGACCTGTTGGGCTGATCGCAAGGGAGCGACTTCTTGTGGTGTAGCTAAATGCCTGCCGCAATCCAGACAAAAATTCACTTGCTGATCGACTGGTCTGCCGCAGTATGGGCACTCCGATAGGAGAAAATTTGTTTCTTCCTCCTGTTGTCTGGCACCAAGAATCTGCCGTTTTAATTGTTCAAAGAAACCGACGTTTTGATTACCCGGGTCGCCTATTACTTTGACTGGAATGTTTGATAAATAGCCGCTTTTGACTTCGTTGCGATTTACTTTTGGTTCGGTGTCGACACTAGATTCAGCCTCGTCGACAAGCTTTCTGAATTGCGATACTTCGACACGTTGCCTGAGTGATTTCATGCGCAATGCGTCTTGTTTAATGGCTTCCGAAAGCTCTTGTCCGAACTCTTCGACCGTCTGATGTCTGCGCTGTGGTTCTTTTTGAAAGGCCTTATTGAACAAATTGTTCAAATTGTCGCAAAGTGAAAGTTCCGGATTGGCTACTTTGAGCGACGTTGGCTGTCCGTACAAATGGCAATCAATCATTTCAATTGCCGATTTGGCCAGGAAAGGCAGGCGCCCGGTAAGGGCCTCGTAAGCAACTACTGCCAGTGAATAGATATCCGTACGACTGTCAATGTTGAGCGCTGAGATGCATTGTTCAGGACTCATGTAGGGCGGTGAGCCACAAACGTCGCCGATTCTGGTAATGCGACTTATCTTCTGATCTTGATCGCCTGCTGTTGACACTAATTTGGAGATGCCAAAATCAACGACTTGCACCCAGTCTCCATTGTCACCGTGGGTAGTGAGCATGATGTTTTCGGGCTTTAGATCGCGGTGAATTACGCCTTGAGCATGCGCGCATTTGAGTGTATCAACTACTTGCGCAAATATGAAGCGGACACGGTCCAGGGGCAATGCTCCCTGTTCTTTGATCAGGGACTTGAGACTTATTCCCTGCACGAAGTCCATCACGATGTATGGCTGACTGGATGTAGACACGCCAAAGTCGTAGAGGGTAATGCTGTGAGGATGTTGTACTCGGGAAACCACTTTGGCTTCTCGGTGGAAGCGTTTCATGGCTTCGGTGTCGGTAACCAAATGTGCGTGCAGCATTTTTATAGCTACAGTTCTGTCCATCAACTCATGGCGTGCTTTGTAGACAACGCCCATTCCGCCACGACCGATAATGGAAAGAATGGTGTAGCGGTCGGCAAGCCGAGTACCGACTAGTGGATCGGAATCAAGAGCAGCAAGGGCAATCTTATCTTCCGGACACTGAGTCAGGTTGTCCTCAAATTCTGAGTAGCATTCAGGACAAAGTTTCACGGCTTCTCTCCTGTCTCTTGTTTCCATACCCTGCAAGAGACCGAATTAAACTAAATTTGTGGCTAGATGAAACGCTGTAAACCTAAGCAGGTTGTGCGGTTTGAAGCTTGAACTTAGACGAACTCGGTAAGGACCAAGTTGCTTAAAAGCATGCCCTTGCGGGTCAGCTTGAGGGTGTTGTCGGAGCTGTAAAACAGTTGCTGGTCGGTGAATTCGGCTATCTTTTCGCCAAAGCGGGATAAGAGATTAACGCCGTAACTTGTTTCAAATTCTTGCAGGTTAATGCCGGCTGTTGTCCTTAATCCAAGAATTATGGCTTCCTTTACCCTGGTTTCGCGGTCAATAACTTCCAGGCTTTCGTGACCGAGGTAATCATCGAGGTATCGATTGAATGAGCGCCAGTTGTGGCTTCGAGTTCCGTCGACATACCGATGTGCCGAAAGTCCAAAGCCGTAGTATTCGTCGTTTTGCCAGTAGGTAAGGTTATGCCTTGAAGAAAATCCAGGACGAGCAAAGTTGGAGACTTCGTATTGTTCGAGACCTGCCTTCAGGGCTGTATCGACGAGCATTTCGTACATGGAAGCAGACAAATCATCGTCCGGCATTTGAGGGCTGCCTAGCGGATAGCGCCTTAACAAAGGGGAATTAGTGGCCAAAGTTAAGGCATATGCCGACAAGTGAGGAAGCCCTAGCGATAGGGTCTGTTCGAGGCAGGTCTGCCACGAATCTAGTGTTTGCTCCGGCAAGCCATACATCAGATCTATGGCTATATTGCTGAAACCAGCTTCCTGAGCAGCTTTCACGCCAAGTAGTGCCTGTGCGCGCGTATGATCGCGGCCCATGGCCGTAAGCTCGTGATCGTTAACGGATTCGATGCCGATAGACAGTCGATTAATACCTATATCTCGCCAGGCGCTAGCCTTCTCCACCGTAATGGCATTGGGAGTGGTTTCCAGTGTTACCTCGGCATTTTTGTTTATTCCTGCGTACTCAATCAAGGTTTGATGTATTTGAGCCAGCTCTTGCGGGTCGATATAACCTGGGGTGCCGCCGCCGTAAAAGACTGTATCTAATGATGAAGACTCTTTGTTGGAGAGCCTTTCACGAATTTCTTTGGCTACTGTCTGGCAATATTCGGGTATGCGCGACTCAAGGTTTGTCACGACTGCGAAGTCGCAAAAGTCGCACTTGTGTGCGCAAAAGGGGATGTGAATATAGGCACTTTTGGGCATTGGCTTGACAGGCTAAGCTCACTGTCTGTATGGTTGCAGTTGGCAGTGCGGCAGAATAACTAATGAACAGTCAATTATACAATAGCGGACTTCGCTTCTTGGTCGTTTTAGGGCTGGGTATGTCTCACTGTTTAGTTGCAACTGCTGCGCAAATGACGCCGGCGCAATTCGTGAGAATGGAGCGCTCACAACTTGACCTTAAGCTTCTTGGGGATTCAATTATTGATCTACGCAAACGCATTACCGACGATCCGGACAATGCCTTGTTGCGCTTTCAACTAGGTACTTACCTTTATTTGGCTGGTGATTATGAAGGTGCTGGTATTGAGCTGAAGAAGGCAAATTCAATAGCGCCTCTTGAACCATATGCTCATCTTCAATTAGCCAAGGTCTTGGACTTCATTGGTGAACACGGCGAAGCCTTGAAACAATTTCGTCGAGCTGTGGAGATTGCCCCAAACAATGGAGAAATACATTTCTTGTTTGCTGAGTCCTTGAAGCGTGGTGGCAATGTACCTGAGGCGCTCAACGAATATAGGCGAGCCATTAACTTTGCCGAAAGCACTGGTGAATCGGCATTGTTTCTTTCAGGATTGTCCGAATCTTTGTTGGCTACAGGAGATGCGCAAGGTAGTTTGCGTGCTGCTCGTAAAGCGGTATCACTCGACGCCAGCCTTGCTCGTGCGCAGACGGCGCTAACGGCAGTTCTTTTACAAATTGGCGAAAAGCAGTCTGCTCTTGTCACTGCCAGGCAGGCAGTACTTTTGGCGCCTGATGCTGTTGATTCACACCTGGCGTTAGGAAGAAGTCTGTATGCAAATGGTGAAAGAACAACTGCTGTTGAGGAGTTTAAGGCTGCAGTCAACCTGGATCCGGTGTCCGCTCAGGCTCGCAATGATCTCGGGTATGCTTTCTATGGTTCAGGCGACATTGCTTCGGCAATTGCTGAATATAGATTGGCACTGAGGCTGAACCCAAAGTTGGAAGCAGCACGCAACAATTTGGAAATTGCTTTATTTAGTCTCGGCTCCAAGAAGTAAAGTCATTGATCTGCTAAAGCTAAACAAGATTGAAAAATATCTAGGTATATCTGCAGGATATACATTTATTGCAATTTAATTCTAGGCTTGTAGAATAAACAAGGCTCATTAGCTTTAGTTTAACTTAGGTACTTAATGGTTATTCGCTCAGAGAAATCGAAGGCACTTGTTCTCTTATCCGCGTGGCTCTTAGGTGCCCAGGCTTCTTGGGCTGAAGACGGTAATTCTACTGTTCCGGTTAAGACTCTCATACCAATGCCTGTATCAGCGACTTTGGTATCGCCGGAAATTGCCGCCAGACTTACAACCGGCAGCAATGCGCCAACTTCCGGATTGAGCTTCACGCCAACCAGGACGGAGCCTGACAGAGTGGCGCCGCCAATGACATTAATAGCACCGGCTGATAATAGCGGATCAGGCACCGATGGTGGTGGCGTGCTAGAGAAGACAAGCAGTGCGCCGCCGACAAGAACTGTAGCCCCTGTTGAATCCGCGCCGCTTAAGGTTGATTCTGAGGCATCAATTGACTCTGAAGCGGACATGTCGGAAGTTCAACCGGCAACGGTTGCCCAACCCGCAACTTCATCCATCACGCCTGGGCAGGCGGCTACTGAAAGTGACACCACGAATTCCGAGGCTGCCACATTTGCAGATGGGGATGATAGTAAAACAAGTATTGCTTCCAATGAAGACGGCAAACAGGTGGCACAAGGTGCCAGACCTGAATCACTCAAGCGTCCCTCAATTCCCGGCAGCCCTGGAGAAGTGCAAATCAAACGACCGTTCAAATTGTTTGCACGTGAGGAAATAATTCACAACTTGAGCTTCCGTGAAACGCCGGTTCGAGAAGTGATAGCTGAAATTGCTCGCCGCGGCAACTTGAACATCCTTGTAGATAAGTCGGTGGTCGGCAAAATTAGCGGTGATCTCCACGATGTGACGTTGAACGAAGCAATGACCAACGTATTGTCAGCAGCTGGACTGCAGACACGACTTTTGCCTGGTAACACGGTAATGATCGCCACCCAAAATGCCTTTACGGTCTTGGGATTGAACAGGACAACAGCAAAAGCATTTCATTTAAGCTATGCATTCCCATATGACGTAGCACAAATTCTGCACGCATCTATATTTAACCGAGGCTTCTTGCCGGACTTTACTTCAACTGTCAATAAGAAAACGGCTAACACCGGGGCGGAAAAAGTTGGTAGGGTCTCGAAGGAAATAAGTGGATCAAAAATGCGCGCGCCAGGTGAATTTGGCGGCGATAAAGCAGTTGATCAGACTGAGAGTAAGACTCACGACAACACCGCTGGTGAAATTGATGACACGACAACGGAAACCAAATTCACTAGCAAGCTGGATGCCACCCGCAGTGTGAAGTCTCAGAGTAAGGCAACGCCCACAGAAGGTCAGGGCTTCCAAAACTCGGCTACTGATCCTGGATCCATGCAGATTCGTTCTACTCAAGAAGTTGCTGTTGATTACGTAGTCGAGCAAAACGGCGGTGGAGCAATTTGTATCCCCGACTCGCGCAACCGTCAGGTCCTGGTGGTGGGCACGCAGGAAGATGTCCAGTTGGCAGGAGAAGCAATTCGATTATTGGATAGGCGTCCGGCCGAAGTTCATATTCAATCTTCATTGCTCGAAATTACCAACGAAGGTATACGTCAGATAGGTGCACACCTGGGATTACAAGGACAGGGTGCCAGCGCCAATGTCTTGGGTAATTCGGCAGCTCCGCTGGTGCAATACCTGCCAGGTCTTGGTAGCCGAGGGCCAACGACAGGACCGACTGGTATTACCGTTGGTGGAGCAGTAACCACAACCGCTCCTGTCAATGCCTTAAGTCGGATCACTGACCCGACAGGCATACTGGGTCTTATTACTCAATCAGTGCCTGGCATGGGACAAATATTTTCGGCTCTCAATTCCAATCTGGTGTCCAGCGCAGTAAGCCCACCAATTGGCTCTACCGTTAACGTTCAAAATACAAACGTACGTAATGCACTCAATGACGTGACGGCTCTTGGACCAGCCGCAGCCTTTACCGGATTGTTGGGTAACTTAGTACCTACTACGCTGCCGTCAGCTGCTGCCGTTGCACCAAGAAGCACCTCATTTAGCAGTTTCAATTTCTTGACCCTTGGTAAAAAAGCCGGTGGTCGAGGCAACATTGCCACCATGCCGGCAGGTTTAAACTTGGGCTTGAACTTGCTCTTGCAGACTAACAAGGCAAAGCTTGTCGCCAACCCATCGGTAGTTGTATTAGACAATACTGAAGCGCTGATTGTGATTGCTGATGAAGTAGTCCACAAAGTGACAACAACTGTGTCTTTGGGTGTTGTCACCACAAACGTTGAATTGGAAAAGGCTGGAATTTTCTTGGATGTAGTACCAAAAGTAAGTGATGATGGTTTCATTACCATGCGCTTGAGACCAAGAGTATCGACACCGTTGCCGCAACAAAGCTTTGCTGATGATACCGTCGTTGT
>SBAT01000093.1 GCA_005240105.1 Chloroflexota bacterium | reverse complement strand
TGCCGGACTGATCGAGATGGACCAGTTTAATTGTGTGGCAGTTGGTACGCAAAAAGGCCGGTCCTTGCGCGACAAGCAACAATGCAATTTCGGCATGCCCCAACCGGAAGGTTATCGCAAGGCCTTAAGAGTCTTCCAGCACGCTCAGAAATTCAACCTACCAATCATTACATTAATCGACACACCCGGAGCCTATCCGGGCATGACTGCCGAAGAACACAATCAATCAGAGGCAATTGCCAGAAACCTGCGGGAGTTATCCGGACTAACAGTCCCTATCATAGCTATCGTAACTGGTGAAGGCGGATCAGGCGGAGCACTGGCAATTGGCGTAGCAAACCGCATCCTCATGCTTGAGCACGCCGTTTATTCCGTAATTTCGCCGGAAGGTTGCGCCTCTATCCTCTGGCGATCGGCTGACAAAGTTTCCCAAGCCTGTCAGGCAATGAAAATGACAGCAAGAGAAATCTTGTCGCTTGCCGTGGCCGATGAAGTGATAAGCGAACCGCTTGGTGGCGCTCAACACGATCCGGTACTGGCGGCTGCTAATGCCAAGGCAAAAATTATCGCTCATCTTAAAGAGTTGACCAAGATGACGCCGGAGCAAATTAGGGCCGACAGGCAATCCAAGTTCCGCAAAATGGGCGCCTTCAGAGAAGCTTCTACTTAAGTCGCTTCAACAAAACTTGTGCTTGCTTGTAGACCGTAGATTTTGGAGACACTTTCTCCAGGACGGTTTTTGCCTGGCGATGGTCTTTGTATTTAATGTAGTGTTTGGCCAAACGTAAATAGACTCGGTTTAGCGTTTCAGAATCAGCATCAGTCAATATTCCGGACTTTTGAGCATTTTCTAAAAGTTCTTTTGCCTGATGCAATTTGCCGGCACTTATGAGCCTGTCAACTTCCGATTGGCTAACCTTTGTGCCTTCGTTAAAGAAGGAGGAGAACATTGGCTCGGTACGGACAAAGTAAACTAGGACGGTCAGCAAAATCAAACACATGAAATACGGCAACAAAATTTGCACGTATGCCACCAGCCGACTAAAAGCTGATACGTCTGTTTTCACCTTGAAAGAGTGGTCGCGCTGACGCTCCCTGTGCTTTTCCTGTTCGGCAGCAATCTCATCTCGCACTTGCATATGCTCGGCAAATTTCTTGCCCTTGCTTTCAATATGGTTGCGAAAAAGATCAGACATCTGTTCACCAGAAACAGATTCCGGTTCTTTTGGCGCGGCTGCTGCTTCCAATTCAGCAGTTAAATCAATTTTGCCAAAGCCAACCAACATCTTATTGGTCGCAGCCATCAGTTCATCACGCAACTGTCCCATTGACGACTGACGATCTTCGGGTGACTTAGCAAGAGCCTTTGCTATGACATCTTCCAACTCCTGCGGGAATAGGAAATCCGGACGTATGTCCTTCAGCCTCGGTGGTATTTCATTGACTTGCTCCAACATCAGTCTTGCCGCTTCGGTGGAAGCGAAAGGTGGGCGTCCAACAAGAGCCTCAAATATCACGATACCCAACGAATAAATGTCGCTCCGGTGATCGATTTCCTTATTGGTGATGCGCTCAGGGCTCATATAAATAGGACTGCCGCCAGCGGAGCCTGCTTTGGTTAAACTGGACAATGTCTCATCATTTACGCGCAACAACTTGGCGATACCAAAGTCGACGACCTTAACAAAATTCTTTTGTCCACTTTGTTCGATAAGGACTATGTTGTCCGGTGTCACATCGCGGTGAACGACCCCACAATGGTGTGCCTCTTCCAGTGCGTCACAGACCTGCTTGATGATTGGCATCAGCTCTTTTACTGAAAGCAATTTGCGCTCATGTAAAACTTTAGCCAGCGTGACGCCTTCCAAATAATCCATGGCAATGTAAGGCAATCCATTTGGCAGAAGCCCATAATCAAAAACCGTGATGATATGCGGATGCTTAAGCCGGCTGACACCACGTGCTTCTTGCTGGAACCTTTTTACAGTGTCCGGATCAGAAATTAAATAGCTGTGCAGAATTTTTACCGCTACCGGACGGCCAACCAATTCTTGCTTGGCTTTGTAGACAACCCCGAGGGCTCCTCGCCCAATAATCGACTCAATTTTGTACCGCTCATCAATAACAGTGCCAACTAAAGACCCACCTTCGAGCGAAACTAGCTTCAAACCGTCGTCCGGACAATGAGTTTTCTCATCGTCGAATTTGCCACCGCAGTTAAGACATAATTTCATAGGGTGTTCATATCCTGACACATACTCTCTTAAGTTTAAATGCTTATTGTGGGAAGCAAAGCGACTAAGCGCTAAACTAGTAGATTCAAGAAGGAAATGAGGACTTTGGCTTGTCAGCCGGAGGACTCCGAAGAGATATGACTGATCAAGTACAAAACCCCAAAAACCCCGCTAAGCCCGGCAAGATGGCACTCCTACTTATTTTCCTGACCGTCTTTATTGACCTGGTCGGTTTTGGAATAATAATCCCGGTCTTGCCAACCTACGCCAAGAATTTTGGCGCTGACGGGTTGATGGTTGGACTCCTCTTGGCATCTTATTCCCTGATGCAGTTCTTCTTTACTCCTTTCTGGGGTCGCTTGTCGGACAAGGTCGGCAGACGACCGATACTTTTGACGAGCTTGGCTGCTTCAGCAATCGGCTATTTGATCTGGGGATTGTCGGCTTCATTGCCAATGCTTTTCCTATCGCGTTTGGTTGCTGGTTTTGGCAATGCTAATTTGGCCGTTGCCCAAGCCTATATCTCAGATGTCACATCCGAAGAAAATCGCGCTAAGGGCATGGGTTTAATTGGTGCTGCTTTCGGACTTGGTTTCGTTCTTGGACCGGCAATTGGCGGACTTGCCTCACCATGGGGTTTGAACACCATCGGCTATCTAGCTGCTGCCTGCAGCTTAATTGATCTCGTCCTTACATTCTTCTTGTTGCCTGAACCAGAGAAGAGATCGCAAGCTGCACACGAGCGTTTTTCCGTTGAGCCAAACTTTTACCTGAAGACTCTAAGCAACAAAAAGCTGAAAGCTAGTTTGCTCATATTCTTCATCTCAACGTTTGCCTTTGCCAACATGGAAGCCACACTGGTTCTGCTAACCGAAGAGCAGTTTCATTTCACGGCCTCCCAAAACGCCTGGATGTTCTTTTACATCGGCATCATCATGGTGCTTGTGCAAGGTGGATTAATTGGCCGTTTATCCAAACGCTTCGGCGAAAAGAAATTGATAGTGGCAGGTTCCATACTAGTAGCAGCCGGATTACTTCTAACGCCTGCTACAACAAATGTGCCTGTCTTATATGCTGCCTTATTCCTGCTGGCAATTGGTTCGGGAATAAATACACCATCCAACCAAAGCATCTTGTCCAAGTTAGCTGGACAAGGGCAAGTGGGCGGCATTATGGGTATTGGTCAATCACTAGCTACCCTGGGTAGAATCTTCGGACCCATAGTCAGTGGGTTCGCCTTTGAACACATGGGGCTTTCTGCCCCTTATGCAATAGGCGCTGCAGCCATGCTGATTGTTGCAGCCCTAGGTTTCACATTGCCGGACACAACGTTATCGAAGTCCGATCCAAATGGAACCAAGAAAACCCCTGACAACGCGGCTGTTGTCTAACTCACGGAAGAAGCGAAGCGAGAGCAGCGTTGAGCCGGTCGCTGCGAAGCGAAGTTGGATTAGCTGGACAGCAAGCGAAGGTTGAGCCGACGGCGAGACCGGAGCGTTACAAAAAGATGTTAATTCCACAGCTTTATAGGGCATATATTTTCTAGTGAAAGATAGAACTGTCGGGGTTTTCAAGAAGCCTCATTAGACAATCAAGGTTGTGAATCATTAAAAATATGCTATATTATCCCCAATCATTTTTCTAACGGGCGAGTTGCCCCAAATAGACGAAAAGCTTGGAGAGCTGCCAAGTAAGTTTTATATCCAGCTCAAAGATTTAGAAGAAGAAGATACTAGAAGGAAGCAAGCAAATAGCTATGTCAACGAAGAAGGAAACTCCCTCGCAAAGGGACGTACAAAAAAGATATCAACAAGAGTTCAATCGCTATCAAAAACAGATTGAAAAGGTCAAGAAACTAAAGGCAAAGACCAAAGCAGCCTAACCTTAAGGCCTTAGCCTGAACCTTCGGGGATAATTTTGATACGCTAATAACATCGGAAACGGGTTATTGGTGCTGGCGATGACCAACGAAGACAATCAGGGTTCAAACGAGATTTCCGCCAACTGCGAGCAAGTAGGTCGCTTCTGGCAAAATCCTCGCGTGGAACAGTTGCTATTGCCACATGATTTGGCCTGCTCGAAGGCCCATGTTCAGATGCTGGGTGAGCAAGGCATTATCGACAAGCAGTTGGCAACTACCGTTATGGAAGGTTTGCAGACTATTCTTACCGAAGTAAAAAGCGGCAAGAGCCCCCTGAAAAGCGAAGACCAAGATATCCACGCCGGAGTTGAAAGGCGTCTATTTGAGTTAATCGGCGAGGCAAGCCAGGCAATTAATGTGGCTAAATCGCGTAATGACCAGATAGCCACGGATATCAGGTTGTGGCTGCGCGACTCTACAGTAGAGATATTCGAACACTTGGTTGCCGTCAGGCAAAGCCTTTTGGAATTAGCTGAGCGCGATTTGAGTGTTTCCATGCCGGGTTACACCCACATGCAACCAGCCGTTCCTATTTTGTTGTCACACTGGTGGCTGGCCAACGAAGCTAGATTGCGCCGCGATACGGAAAGACTGCTCGATTTTTACGGGCGCCTGAATACACTGCCACTAGGAGCCAGCGCGCTGGCTGGTACCACGCAACCAATTGATCGCAAGTTGGTGGCATCCTATCTTGGTTTTTCCGACGTCATTGAAAACAGTCTAGATGCTGTAGCTGATCGCGATTACCTGGTCGAGTTTGGATCTTTTGCGGCGCTGGTCGGTATTCACTTGTCACAAATGAGTTCTGACTTGTTGTTATGGGCAACACAAGAATTTGCCTTCGTCAAACTACCTCGCGCCTTTGGTCTACGCAGTTTGAATATGCCACAAAAGCGCAACCCGGAACTTCTGGAAATTTTGCGCTCGCGCCCGGCGCAAATATTTGGCCGTCTCAACGAGTTTTGCGCTGAACTAAAAGGACTCCCCTTTGCATTCAGCCAAGACTTGCAAGAATGTTTACCCGGACTGATTGACATGGTCGACACTTTGAAGTTCTTGCTGGAGCTAACCGGCAAATTATTACCGGCTTTAACTTTCGATGCCGAACGCATGAGGGAAGCAGCTTCGTCGGATTTGACTAATTCCGCCAACGCCGTTGATTATTTGCTCGAACATGGCGTACAGACAAACAAAGCAGCCAAGATAGTTGAATCCATTGTGCAATATTGCAAAGAACGCGACAAGGAACTCGCCGACCTTGCCCTATCAGAGTGGCAACATTTCTCACCGGTATTTGATAACGAAATCTATCAGCACGTCACAATTGAGGAATCGGTTTCAGCAAGATCCTCATTTGGTGGCACTTCACTGGAACAAGTGCAAGCGGCCCTATCGAGAGCCAATGAATTC
>SBAT01000043.1 GCA_005240105.1 Chloroflexota bacterium | reverse complement strand
TACGAAAACATGGTCATGGGGACTATGTTAATAGAAGAAGCACGTAAGGCTGGTGTTGACAAGCTTTGTGCCATAGGGACTATTTGCGCTTATCCAAAATTTGCTCCTGTTCCATTTAAAGAGGATGATCTTTGGCTCGGTTATCCGGAAGAAACGAACGCACCTTATGGACTGGCCAAGAAAATGCTTTTGGTGCAGGCACAAGCTTATCGACAGCAATATGGTTATAACGCTATTTACTTGATGCCGGTTAATTTGTATGGACCGGGGGATAACTTTGATCCGGCTTCTTCGCATGTGATTCCGGCTTTAATTCGCAAGTTTGTGGAAGCGAAGCAAAACAACGAGAAGGAAGTAGTTGCCTGGGGCGATGGCAGTCCGACGCGGGAATTTCTCTACGTAGATGATTGCGCGCAGGGGATTGTTATGGCGGCGGAAAAATACAATGAGTCGGAGCCGGTTAACTTGGGATCCGGGTTTGAGATTTCTATTAAGGACTTGACTGAGTTGGTGGGACGTCTCACCGACTACAAGGGTGAGATTGTTTGGGACAAGACTAAGCCGAATGGGCAGCCGCGTCGGAAACTTGATACGTCCAGGGCCAAGAAGTGCTTTGGGTTTGAGGCGACGACTTCGTTTGAAAAGGGACTCAAGGAGACTGTTGAGTGGTATCGGTGTCAGGCGTTGAGTCAAGCCAATAAGGCTGGGCAGAGTCGGTAGCGGCTACGTTTGTCATTCTGAACGCAGTGAAGAATCTGCCGCAGGGTATTGACGTTCGAGTTGATCAACTCAAACAGTGTTTAGTTGCGGCAGATTCCTCGCTTTGCTCGGAATGACAAAGAGAGTTACATGCCACCATGCTTCAATCGGGCGGCTACTGCGCGGGCTTCGATTTGATCGGCTTCTCTGTTGCGGTTGCTTAGACGCAAGACCTTTACATAGCAATTGAGGGTGGCGATAACTTCAGGATTCTTGTCCGAGAGTTTGTTGCTTCTAATTGCCAGTGCACGCTTGATCAGTTTTTCTGATTGCAGGAAGTCTTTGCGGTTCAGATAGAAACTGCCCAGCTCAAACAAGCTTTCGGCTACAGACAAATCATCTGGACCAAGGGTCTTCTCACGTAGGGCAAGAACGTTTGCGTGGAGAGCTTCGGCTTCTCTGTATTTGCCTTGCTGAATAAGAACTATGGCCAGGTTATTCACTGCTCCGGATACATATGGATGCTTGAGTCCAAGTGTATGTTCGTATACTTTCAGTGAACGCTCATACATAAGTTGGCATTCCTGATACTTTCTTTGGCTGAAATACAGTCCGGCTAAATTGCTGGATAAGGTAGCACTTGCCGGTGTATCCAAGGCGCCCACGCGATCGTAAGCATTGAGAGTTTGCTTGAAGATGTATTCAGCGTTGGCAAGATCGCCTTTGCCCAAATACTTCTCGGCCAGTTGATTGATCCTTACGGCCAGACCGTTGTTGTTTTGTGGTCCGTTTGCCTTGACTTCGTCAAGCAGGATTCTCAAGGCTGCTTGATCGGCAAAGCTAGCCGGCATGGCAATTGGCATGCTGATGGTTGGTGCAAGATCACCTTCCAGCGCTGGTTTTGCAGTTGGTTCAATTGGGGCAATTTTTGTCGTTGATTGGGCGATGACTTTCATTGCCGCGGCTTTCTCAGCGGCAATTCTTGCTGCGCGTGCTCTTTCCAAAGCAAGGCGCTGTTCTGCTGCCCGACTTTCCATGGCTGCTCTTTCAGTTGCTGCTTTTTCCAAAGCTATCTGGCGATCAAGAGATGCCTTTTCTTGGGAGGCACGCTGAACTGCTTCTTGTTCGGCTATCAGGCGCTCATCAGGTTGATTAGCTTGCTGGGTGGCTGCAGCTTGTCTTTGAGCCTGCGCGCGTTGGGCTGCTTCTCTTTCTTGAGCCAATTGCTGTTCAAGTCTTTCTCTTTCGGCCTGCAATTGTTCAAGCTCAGCCTTTTGTTGTTCCAGCCTCTGCTTAGCTAACTGTGCCTGCTGAGCAATTTCTGTTTGGGCTGCACTTGCGGCAAGACGATTTTGACTGGCAGCTCGGGCGGCAGCAGCCGGATCTTCCATTGCTATATCTGATACCAGGTCACGGCTGGCGGCAAATTCAGCGGAAGCACGTTCTGTAGCGGCAAGTTCTGTAGCACGACGCTCGGCAGCAAGTCTTTCAGCAGCCTGTCTTTCCGAAGCCAGTCGGGCAGCAACCAGTGAGCGCTCAGTGGCAGTCTTATCTGCGGCAGCTTTTTCAGTCGCCAATCTTTCGGATGCAATACGAGCGGCTTCTAGTTTCTCGGCAATAATGCGTGCTTCATTGGACTTTTGTTCTGCCCATTGCAAGGCTATAGTTTGTTCTGCTTCTGCTTTACGGGCAGCAGCTGCCTTGCGAGCATATTGCGAATCAGCTGCTACGCGTTCGGCACCAGCTTCTTCTTGTACTGCTCGGGCAATGGCAATTTTTTCCATGGCTGCTTTTTTAGCGGCCATTCTTTCTGCTTGCAGTTTGGCCGATTCGGCTGCTTTTTCTGCGGAAAGTTTGGCGTGATAAGCCTGCTCGGCTACTTCTCTTTCGGCAACTGCACGTTCGGCAGCGGCACGCTCGGCAGCGGCACGTTCGACTGCTTCTCTTTCGGCAAGTAATTTTGCCTGGGCAGCCTTTTCGGCAGCGCTTTTCTCGCCGGCGACTCTTTCAGCAGATGCTGTTTCCAGTACGGCTTTTCTGGCAGCCATTCTTTCTGCCATAGCCTTTTCGGCAGCCGCGCGCTCAGCGGCTAACTTTTCAGCCATTGCTTTGGCAGCAATGGCTCTTTCTATGGCGGCCCGTTCAGCAGCAACTTTTTCAGCTACTGTTTTGTCTGCAGCATATTTTTCAGCGGCCAGTCTTTCGGCAGCAATGCGCTCGGCAGCCAGGCGCTCGGCAGCGGCACGTTCGGCGGCTAAACGTTCTTGGTTGGCCTTGTCCGCAGCGGTCTTTTCAGCAACTTGCTTATCCAAAACAGCTTGCTGAGCGGCGTTTCCTCTTTCGTTGGCCAGTCTGTCTGCGTTGACGCGTTCGGCAGCAGCTTGTTGAGCCAAGGCTTTAGCATGGGCGGCGCGCATGCGGGCCAATCTTTCTTGCTCGGCAATCTGTAGCAATTCCGGATCATCAGATATGTATGATTCGCTTACAGCACTTCCGGCAGTGGTAGCTGACGTAGGTTCGCTTGTTTGTGCGTCAGAAATTTGACTTGTAGCAACAGTATCAACCACACGCTGTTGCGGCTGTATTTTGTTTGATTTGGTCAAGGACAGATAGTCTCTGCGTACGGCGACCATTTCTGCGTTTTGTCCGCCGAGGGTCTTTTCGCCGAACCTAATTGCATTCTTCAATAATTTTTGAGCGCTCTGTACTTTGTTTTGTTCTGCGTAGATAGTTGCTAAAGTGCGCAAAGCTTGCACTGTTTCCAGATCGTTTTTGGCATGCGAACGGGCATCGATGGCATTGGCCAGAGCAACAAGACCGCTGGCTTTGCTGGGCTCATTGAGTTTGAGTGTATAAATCTGGGCAAGACGGCTCAATGTTTCGGACAACTGTTGGTTGTCCGGTCCCAAGGCTGCTTCCTGCGCTTCAAGACAACGCCAGTAAATGGCCTCAGCTTGCGTCCACTTGCCTTCCTTTTCATAAAGTTCAGCAAGAGCTGTCAGGGTTTCCGCCAATCTCGGGTCGGTTTTGCCAAATGATTCAGCACTTTCCAGTGCGGAGCGGAACTCCTCTTCGGCCTGCATATAACGACCATCGGCAAAGGCGCGACGCCCAAGCTCGAAACTCGACTGCCAGTCCGAACTACGCGCCGAGGCAGCTGATGTAAAAATCAGTGCTCCGCACAAGCCCACTGTTGACCACGCTATTTTGCGCTTCATGCTCAATCACCTCAACGCACTTGGAAGGCTAAGAATTCAATCCGGCAATTTTATACTTACAACCAGCAAAAAGCCTGATAGCTACTTCACCTATGTATGCAAATTCTATGCGACCGAGGGTCCAACGTATGAAATTGCCGGCAAATAGCCTTGAAGCAGGCAATATTCGGGCATTCCAAGCGTTTGAATAATTTAATAGATAGTTACAAATCGGGTATATATCCAACAGGGCATATGAACCTTGTGCTTTAGTATAAAGTATTGCGGAAAGTAGCCCTTTGTGCCATCCTATGGGCAATTCGGGCATTATTTAATGCAGATAATGAATTTCTGCTGACGTCTAGAAAAATACAGCTTCTTGGAAACTCATAGTAACCACCTGCCAAACGAGCTCGTCGCTAAAGAAAGCCATTTGTTTAAAAATGGCACTAATGGCGACAATATTCGGCGCGTTATTGAGCCGATGCGCGGATGGACCTTTATGCGCTTGCATGAATTGTGGGAATACCGCGAGCTAATTTGGGTTTTAGCTGGGCGAGACGTTTCTGTCCGTTACAAACAAACAATTTTTGGTGCTGCCTGGGCAGTGGTTCAGCCGGTAGCCCTAATGGTTGTCTTCTCCGTCTTCTTTCACCGTTGGGCAGGTATTCCATCAGAAGGTGTGCCTTACCCGATTTTTAACTATGCTGCTATGTTGCCGTGGCAATACTTTTCCTCAGCGTTGTCCAATAGCACCGGCGGACTCTTGCGCAACGCGCATGTCTTTACCAAGGTCTATTTCCCCAGACTAATTATTCCTGTGTCCAGCGTCTTGCCGCCCCTGGTTGATTTGGCAATTGCCCTTTTGGTGTTGCTATTGATGATGGAATTTTACGACATACTGCCGACGTGGCGACTAGTTGTCATTCCAGTGTTGATCCTGATTACCCTGATCAATGCTCTGGGATTAGGAATATGGTTTTCCGCTCTTTCAGTGGAGTATCGAGATCTCAGCTACATTTTCCCGTTCATCATGCAATTCATGATGTTTGCTTCTCCAATTGTGTACTCAAGCAAGATGGTCCCTTGGAAATGGCAATTTCTCTATAGCCTGAATCCATTGGTTGGTATCATCGATGGGTTCCGCTGGTCTTTATTCGGACACTATGGTGTGCCCTTCAATGAAATGTGCATAGCCTTTGGCATAGGCATCGTCCTCCTCGTCACTGGTATCATCTACTTCCAACGCGTAGAACGGACATTTGCTGATGTCGTCTAATGTAACGCTCCAGTTCAGCTCACGCTTCACTTTCGCTTGCCGTCCGGCAACCCACGCTCTCGCTACAGATTGCTCTGTCGCAATCTTTCGCTCCGCTGTTGTAAGGAAAGAGTAATGTCCAATCCAGCGATCAAGGTTAGTAATTTAAGCAAGCGATATCGTATCGGCTTGAAGAAAAAACCGCACGGGTTGCTTTCGCAACAACTCACCAATGCGATTATTGAACCATTTCACATAATGGGGCGAATGGGTAAACCACCGGCTCCTGAGTCAATAATTTGGGCTTTGCGTGATGTGAATTTCGAGATCAACGCCGGTGAGGTGGTTGGTATCATCGGCCGTAATGGCGCCGGCAAAAGCACGCTGTTGAAAATAATGTCCCGTGTAACCGAGCCGACCGAAGGTCGCATTGAAACTTGGGGACGCATGGGTAGTTTGCTGGAAGTTGGAACAGGGTTCCATCCGGAGTTGACCGGTCGAGAAAATGTCTATCTAAATGGCGCTATCTTGGGTATGCGCCGCAAAGAAATCGATAGCAAATTCGAGGAAATAATAGATTTTGCCGGCATTGATAAATTTCTCGATACGCCGGTAAAACGATATTCCTCAGGCATGTATGTGCGTTTAGCTTTTTCTATTGCCGCGCATTTAGAGCCGCAAATTCTTTTGGTGGATGAAGTCCTTGCCGTGGGAGATGTTGAATTCCAGAAGAAGTGCTTGGGAAAAATGGAGTCAGTGGTATCAGAAGGACGAACAATAATTTTTGTTAGCCACCAGCTCAACTCTATTCGCAAGCTTTGCAGCCGCTGTATCTGGCTGGATGACGGTAAAATCAAAATGGAGGGACCTACCGCTCACGTAGTAAGCAGTTATGAGTCCGCATGGCTGACTAAGTCCAAGGAAGGGACCGTCGCCTCAGAGCACCAGAAAAATGTTTCGCATTTTACTGACTGGGAAATTTTGGAAGGGCGCGGTGAAGAGTCCAATTGGTTGTCGACAACAGGGCCGCTAAAGGTCAAGTTCACCGCTTGGGTGCACAAAAAAATGAGTGCGGGTTTGCAAGGTATTGCGCTTTGGGACGATGACGGCCAGTTGATGTGGGGATCGTCGATTAATAACCTCAAGTTGGACAAGGGACTGCATGAATTTGTCTATGATTTGCCTGAGCTTCCTCTGAGACCGGGTCTGTATCATTGGCAACTAAGTCTATGGGACGGCAACGAAGTTCTTGATAATTGGTTTGCTATTCCGAGCATGATGATTGCTACTTCCCCGCACTTTCAAAGCAAGGACTGGGCGGGAGTTCTCAATGTTCCTTGCGAAGTTAAGATCAACGCCATTGGCTAAAACAATAGCCTAAACTGTAAAGTAATCACGTTGGGGTTTTCATTGCATATACAGTTGGTATCACATCGCCTTCTTGCGTGCGGGTTGTAAGATGTATTCCCACTCTCGAAGTAGATATTTTTAGTGGTATCACTTGTTGAAGTGCAGTTTCTTAATTGTGTCTAATGTGATATATACAGGAAGGACTGCGCGCTCGGCAGTAGTATAGACTTGACTAGGGAATTTACAGTTAAATAAATAACTATAAGTTTCCCGACTCCCCTACAGTCGTTTTGTTTTGAATGAATACTTACCAGGCATCTCTAAAGAAATTAGTGGCATTTGTATGTGCTCTAATGCTTGTCTCGGTTGGTAGTCCAATTGCTTGTTTCGCTGCTGAGGATGACAACCTGCCGGGCTTAAAAGTTTTAAGAGCTCCACAGCCTGAGCCGGCAAGAGCTTCTGAACCGATTGATGATGGGTTGTTGAAGAGAATTTCCCCGCAGCCAAAAAACGACATCAGTGTCGATGTTGTTGATAAGACAAGCTCTCATCCCTACACACTTGGTCCGGGTGATGTCTTGAGCGTTACCGACTACGGGATGCGCGGCGATACTGATTTTCCCACTCAGACAGTCACTGTTTTGCCGGATGGAACGGTTAATATTTACCCTGTTGGTTTGATGAAAATTAGCGGACTGACGCTTAAACAATTCAACGAACGATTGAACGAGAAGGCGAAGGAATTTCTTGTTGAGCCGCAATACGTAGTCAACATAGTTCGGTCGCGTCCGATCTCAGTCTATGTGTTGGGTGAAGTTGCCAATCCTGGACTTTATTCGTTTGGAGAAGGCGGAGATGTTTCACAACCTGGTTTTGGATCCGGCGCTTCCCCGTTGACCCGCATGATTGGTCGTGGATTTCCCGGCGGCAAACAAGGAAAACCAGGGAAATTGTCGCCGGATGTGAAAACTACCGGAGAAATGCTTGGTGCTGTTTATGGGACCAAATTTGCTCAGTGGGCTCCTAAGTGGGGTGCTGTTGGTGGGCTTGCTGCTATGGGGATGCAGAAAAGAGGAGGCGGAGATGAAGGCGATTCCCGTCTTCCCGGATTACCTGCTGGAGCGCAACCCTTTATTGCTCCGGGATCAGGCAAGCCTGCTAGCAATTTAAACAGCCTGGCTGGGGGCTACAATTCAGTAGGCGGTAATATTGGAGCATTGGGTTTCAATGAACTTGGCGGGGGTGTTACCCCTGTTCTTCCTGGCATGAGCCCGACAGGAGGCGCTGCTTCCAGAATGTCCTATCCAGGACAATCGGAGATGATGATTCCGGCTCAAGCTTCTGTAAATGTCAGCAATGTGACAGTAATGAATGCCATTGAGCGAGCCGGCGGACTAAGAGAAACAGCAAATGTCCGCCGCATTCAAGTGCGCCGCGCCGAGGGCAAAGAAATTATCAATGTCGACCTTTGGAAGCTGATCAATGAAGGAGACATAACGCAGGATGTAGTTATGCAACCGAACGATACGATATTCATCCCTCAAGGCGGATCAGACTTCAATCCGGACGCTCTCGGTGCCTTGGCAGCCTTTAAAGGAAGGTGGGTCAGGGTGCTTGGATCGGTAAGGGCACCAGGCTTGGTTGAATTGAGACCAAATGATGATGTTTATTCTGTGTTAGCAAGAGCCGGAGGCTTTTCGACTTATGCCGCTACGCGATCTGTTGTTTTAAGTAGAATGAATCGCGATGGCACTATTTTTTCTAAGCGAATTTCTCTGGTTCGTGGAATGAAAGATAGAGAAGCTTTGGCCCGTCTTCCTGTGCAATCAGGAGATGTGGTGATAGCCTCGACTTCCATGATTAAATCCGTTGGACAGGAAGTACTGAGAGCTGGAATGATTACTTGCTTAGCTATGTTGGTAATTTACTTCAGCAACAAGGTTACTAACGTTAACGTCCAGACCAACGATGAAGGCCAACCTACAAACAATGCGCGGGTAGCGGTGTTCTAAATGCAAGTGCCAATAGAGTTAAGTATATTTCGTTCGCTAGTAGCTAAATTGGTAGCTGGGGCTTTAGCCTTCGCTGTCGTTGCCACTGCGGCGTTTTTTGTTCCGGTGACACCGCCTCCGGTGTTTGAGGTTGCCGCCCGTGTTTGGGTGCAATCGAAGATGCCGACTGAAGGTGGGTCAGGTGGCGGTGGAGGGACTCTCTCCCCATTGTTGAGTTATTTCAACAGTCCTATTAATACAGCCGGCGAAGTTATGAAGTCCACATTGGTCTTAGAAGAAGCCATCAAGGAACTCAAGAAGAAGTTACCGGCTGAGCGTTTACCAGGTTTGGGAGATATACGTGGCGGATTACGAGTTGATCCTGTCCGTGACACCGATATCCTTATCGTTTATTACCGTAATAATTACGCCTATGTTGGTGTTGAAGTAGTACAGGCAGTTTTGGATGCTTTTCTGAGAGTGAATAGTGCTCAGGCCGCAGTTAGTGCTAAACAGTCACGGATATTTCTTGAAGGACAGTTGGCGGAATACAAAAAGCAGATGAGAGACATCAGCGAACAAGTGCAAAGCTTTAAGACCGAGCACGGACTACTTAATCTTGAAGGACAAGCTCAGACTGCGCTGGCACGGATTGGTGAAGTTGAAGCAGATGTTGAACGGACTAAAGTTGCGTTGGCCGAACTCGATAGTCGAATTCAATATCTTTCATCCAAGACAGGGGTGCATCCTGGACAAGCTTTGAGAGTTGAAGAATTATCTGAGGATGTAATTATTTTCCAAGCCAAGCAAAGCATTGCCGAGGAAGAAGCTCAATATAATGAATTGTCGCTTCGGCTGAAGCCCGAGCACCCACGGATGCGGCAACTTAGACGCATGATTGAACAGGACAAGCGCCGGTTGACCAATCGCTATCGTAAGCTACTCGGCGCTAATGATGTAGCTGTGGAATCCGAATCGGACAACACAGTGGAAGGCATCAAAGCCAGAATGCTGGAGCAGTTGGTAGTAGCTCTGCCGGAAAGGCTGGCCTTGGAAGCGCGCATGGTCGCCTTGCAAAGTGGTGTTGGGCAAGCACGCGAACAACTGGCATCCATGCCCAAGGAACAAGTCCAGTTGGCTGAGCTCATGCGCAGCGAACAAGTGGCCATCGAAACAGTATCGGAAACAGAAAAGTCCCTTAATCAAGCGCGATTAGTTGAGGCTGTTGCTTCCAAAACTTCAACATACCAAATTATTGATAGACCGCAGGTCTCTGGTGTAACTATCGCCTCTAAATTACCCAAGTTTGCCTCAGCGCTTGTAATTGGATTGGTATTTGCCATTGCCGTGTTCTTTGGACTGGATTTACTGGATCCGCGCTTGAGACGGATTATGCCTGCACTTGATACTTTGCCGTTACCTGTCATTGGTTGGGTTAGCGAATTGGTGCCGGCAGATAGGGTGCCGGAACTTAGAGAGGATATGCATCGGCTCAGGCTCTCTATTAAGGGACTTCTGACGCAAGAAAGTAATGAAATTGTCGTGGCCTCAGCAGATAGAGGGGATGGTAAGAGTGCTATTGCCGCCGGCTTAGCAATGAGCTTTGCTGAAAGTGGACTAAGAGTCCTTCTAGTGGATGCGAATTTGTTGGAACCTTCCCAACACTATGTCTTCAACTTGCCGCCATCGCCTGGACTAGCTGACTACTTAGTCAATCCGGTGCCGGAATTATGGCAAAAGCTTTTGCGTCCTGTAGGTAAAAACCTAAAGATAGTTACTGCCGGTGCAGGACCTGCCGGAGTTGGCTTGCTGTCCACGGATGCCATTCGCGAAATGATGGCCATTGCTAAAAACGAAGCAGACGTGGTCATTTTTGACACACCAGCAATTACCGATTCGCCTGCTGCTCTGGCCCTCATTTCGACCAAGTCGCATCTGCTTACGGTAATTCGCATGAACCATACTTTGAAGCAGTCACTTTTGATCCTGGCTAGCCAATTGAGGCATCATGAGTTCGCTTCAGGTTCTATGGTCATCGCCGATGTCGATGAGTTTGCCCTAGCTTCAGCCCTGGCCAAAGCCGGCCGCCGCGAAGCCCTGGAACTAGAAGAGTAATGTGTATGATGGTGAGATGGGAAGCGAAGCAAGGATTGCGATAGAGCAATCCAAGGAGACGAGACTAAATGTCTCGTCGGGCAGAGCGAAGATGGAAATGCCGGAGGCAAGCGAAGGTGTAGCGATAGCGAAACCGGAGCCATAAAAACTAATGCCAAAGTCGCTTGCATCTTATTCCGGACAAAATTATGGCCGCGGACTTGGAAAAAGTTCCACTAAGCCCGCGCCGGCGAAACGCCCACCAAAACGTAAGGTCAAACTAACTGACCGTGAGAAGGCACGCCGCATAATCGTCGTCTTCACGTTTGTCATTTATTGGCTGCTTATTTTCGAAGGCGCCTTGCGCAAATGGGTTTTGCCCAATGCTCAGGAATGGCTTTTCTTTGTGCGCGATCCGTTCGCGCTTGGTATTTATTTCTTGGCCTGGAAAAATGATATGTGGCCCAAGTGGACACCAATATTTAAAGTGGGCATGGCCTTGTCCATAATTTCCTTGCCTCTAGCCATGGTGCAGATAGTCGCTAGTGGATTGCATCCATTAACCGCCATTTACGGTTGGCGTATGTACTTCTGGTATCTGCCCTTAGCCTTTATCATTGGCGAACAGTTCCACGGCAAGGACTTAAGGACGCTAGTAAAGCATAGCCTTATAGTCTGTGTGCCGATTGCACTTTTGGTTTTGGCCCAATTCAGGTCTTCAGCGGATTCATTTATTAACTCCTCCTTGGGCGGCAGCCAGGCCATGCTTGTTGCTCATGGTGTTGTGCGAACATCTGGGACGTTTACTGTTGCAGCGGCACAAACACTGTTTATAGGCAGCGTCATTGCCTTTTTGCTAACTGCCTGGTTATTGCCCCGCAAGCAAAGACCTTTTAATAACCTTATTTTGCTTATTGCCTCGGCAGCGGTGATGGCTACCTTTGCCGTGAGCGGCAGCAGATCTGTATTCTTTCAAGGGGCCCTTGTGCTCTTGGGTGCCCTGGGCAGCGCTATTGTTATTTTCCAGAGAAAGCCAAGGGTGAAGGTGCTTTTGATCTTACCGGCATTGGTCCTTGCTGGCGGCTTATTGTATGTAACCGTATTTAGCAGTGCCTTCGAAGTAATGAAAGCCAGGCAAGTGGATGCTTCGGCTGCCGAAGGCGTGATTACCAATCGCATCTTTAATATGATGACAGCTGTTTTTAAGGTAATGCCCTCAGCTAGTGTTTTGGGTCTAGGGATTGGGGCCGGCACTATGGGTGGTGCCAGGCTGGCTACCGGATCTCCTGTGTTTTCATTGGCTGAAGATGAGTGGTCGAGAGTGCTTCTTGAGTGTGGATTGTTTGGTGTTTGCTATATCTTCTATCGATTTTGGCTCTTGGGGTGGCTTGTTAAAAATGCTATTACCGCTGTAAAGCGAAGTATGAACCCTTTGCCATTGGTACTGGTTAGCTTTATAGGCATAACAATTTTCCAGGGGCAGATTTCTTTGCAAGGGACCATTAACGGCTATGGCTGGCTATTTGTCGGTTTCTGTATTTCCGCTAATCGGTTAGCGATTCATGGAAAGAACAAAGAGGATGGGGTGTGGAGCTAAAGGGACGGAGTAACCCAAACGTCCTTTTGCTGGCCAATTACCAGCCCGATAGCCAGGCATCCATGGCTGCTTTCAGTCAACTGATGGCGCATGAATTGTCATCCCGCGGATGTGATGTGAAAACAATCCGCCCAAGACCATATTTTGGCAAGCTTAAATTTCTAGGTTCCGGAATTCGTAAGTGGCTGGCTTATCTCGATAAGTATCTATTGTTCTTGCCTGAATTGATGCAAGAGAAGAAGTGGGCCGATGTTGTGCACATCTGTGATCATTCAAATGGCGTTTATGTGCCGCTGATTGCCGGCACGCCGCATGTTGTCACATGTCACGATCTTTTGGCGGTTAGAGCGGGGTTAGGAGAAGATACAACTTGTCCATTGTCTCCGGTTGGCTGGATATTACAGCGTTGGATATTGTCAGGTTTGCGCAAGTCGTCAGCCGTTGCCTGTGATTCTACAAACACCCTAATTGATGCAGAACGGTTGCTTGGCTATGTTGGTGGCAGGCGAATTGTCTTGATTCCACTTGCTCTTAATAACACATTTACTGTTTTGCCAAAAGCAGTAGCGGAAAAAAGGCTGAAAGCAATTGCCGGTCTTAATTTCGATATTCCTTATTTGCTTCATGTTGGTTCAAGTCAACCACGTAAAAATCGCGAAGGTGTCCTATCCGTGTTCGCAAAAATAAAAGACAAATTTAACGGACAATGTGTTTTTGCCGGCACGCCTTTGACTGAAGCACAGAGGCAACTGGCAAGTGAGCTTGGTATTCGTGATCGCGTAGTTGAAGTCGTTGGCTGTGACGGTGAGACTCTGGAGGCTCTCTATAATCGTGCTTTTGTATTTGTCTTTCCTTCATTTACGGAAGGCTTTGGTTGGCCGATTCACGAAGCGCAGGCATGTGGCTGCCCTGTGATAGCAAGCTCTGTCGAGCCTTGTCCGGAAACAGCTGGGTCCGGGGCGATCATTTGTGATCCTTCCGACATAGATGGTATTGCCGAAAGCATACTTAAGATTACTGACGAGGAGAGGAAGCGGCTCAGCGCGCTTGGCTTTGAAAACCTAAAGAGATTTACTGCGCAAGTCATGACTGACAATTATCTGGAGTTGTACAAGAATGCCATCGCCGATAAGCACGCTTAAAGCAAAGCTAAAATTACTTATTCCTTTTCAATTGCTGATGCCGTATTACCGGCTAAAGTTCAACAAGCCGCCGGCAGAAATTTTCACCGACATGTATGAGAAAGGTGGCTGGCATGGCAAAGAATCAGCATCTGGTCCTGGCTCGGATATGGAAAAGACACAGGTGGTGCGTGAGCTATTGCCGCAATTGATCAAGGAATTGAACATAGAGTCAATTCTTGATGTGCCTTGCGGTGATTTTAACTGGATGCAGCATGTGCAATTAACCGGCATCCGGTATATTGGCGCAGATGTTGTGAAGCCGGTTGTAGAGGCAAATGTACAAAAATTTGCTAGCGATCAAAGGCAATTCCTTTGCTTGGATCTTTGCAGGGATTCCATTCCGAAAGCCGACTTGATACTTTGTCGTGATTGTTTGCCGCACCTGAGCAACAAGCATGTTCTTGAGGGAATGAAGAACATCAAGGCCAGTGGCGCTAAATATGTATTGATGACCACTTATCCACGCACAAAAAAGAATGAAGACATTTTGACCGGTTGGTTTCGCCCGCTTAATTTAGAACTGCCGCCGGTATCCTTGCCCAAGCCTGCAAAAGTGGTTCTCGAGACACCGGATGCGCGAAAAGAAGAAGATGATTTTGACAAATGCCTAGCATTGTGGAAAATAAGCGATTTGCCGGATTAGATACTAATCTACAAATCCTACTTTTCTTTGGAAGTACTTGAAGCTTTGCGGCAGTTCTTTTACCGGACGAGCCGGCACGCCGGCATAGAGGTAATAGCTGTCTGTAAAGGACTTGCTCAGAAAGGAATTTGCACCCAATACCGAAAAGTCCGGTAAGGAGCTTCCGCCAAGTAAGACGGAATTGCTGCCGACAAAGCAGTATTTCCCTATAGAAATAGGATTGGATGATTGACGACATTCCTCTAAATCAATGCTGTGCGTAATCATCTGCGATTGGAATCCAGCGACAATTGTAAAACTACCAATGGTTATTGAATTTGTGCAATCAATTAAATGCCTGTTGGTAATGGCGGCATGTTCGCCAAGAATGAATTCGGGTCTGCGTTCTTCTTGATGTGTGAAGTGCTTAGTGCCATCTTTTGGATAACCGGTTATCCAATTCAAATTGCCAATGGTGGCACGTTCACTAAGGTGCAATTTGTGAATGTTTTTGCATACAGTCAAATTGCCAATTCTAGAATCGGCCTCCATAATTAAGTGATCCGGCATGATCAGAGAAAAGCCTATGCGGCTTGTTGGATGAAGCTGATAACCAAATAGCAGGCAGAGTAGAGGCCGCCTGAGTAACCAGGGCAAAAGCAGGCATATAAGCATTATTAGCCTCTTCATTACTTGGGTATCCTCTTGCCGGGTATTATTCTAGTGTAGCGCTCGCAATATCTTTTCACTCTTATCAACTGATTGGTTGCCTCATGAGGGTTCTTCACTGCATACATTCTGTAAACCCGGCCGGTGGAGGACCAATTGAGTTCATTCGGCAGGTGGTCCAGCTGCACTTAAGACGTGGCACGGACATTGAAATTATTTGCCTGGATAGTCCTCACGACGCCTGGGTAAAAGACTTTCCTTGCCCTGTTCATGCCCTTGGACCAGGCTTTTTAAGCTACGGGTTTAGCTGGCGGTGGATTAAGTGGTTAAAGGAAAACCACAAAAACTATGACATTGTCGTTGTAAACGGCATCTGGCAATATTCTTCATTTGGAACCTGGCTGGCTCTCAAGGACACGGACACACCCTACGTAGTATTTACGCATGGCATGCTTGACCCGTGGTTTAAACAACACTACCCGCTGAAGCATTTAAAGAAGTCTTTGTACTGGCCTTTCGCTGAATACTGGGTTTTGAAGGATGCCAGGGCGGCTCTCTTCACTTCGGAAGAAGAGCGAGCCTTGTCCTTTGAATCTTTTCCAATCTATGAGTGCAACCAGGTGGTCATTGGTTATGGTGCAGCTTTGCCGCCAGAGTCGCCGCAGGCACTAGCCAAGCAATTTGCGAAATTATTTCCGCAGCTTGCCGGCAAGCGGATTCTCTTGTTTTTGGGTCGAGTACATGAGAAGAAAGGGGTCGATCTACTGTTGGCGGCATTTGCCAAAGTAGCAACGGATGCCAATTTGCACCTGGTTGTTGCTGGACCAGCCATGGAGCATTATTTGGAGAAATTGCAGCATTCTTCCAAGGAATTTGGCATTGCCGACAGAGTGACCTGGTTGGGAATGGTTAATGGCACGACTAAGTGGGCGGCCCTTTGCAGTGCGGAGGCTCTTATATTACCGTCACACCAGGAAAATTTTGGTGTTGTGGTAGCAGAGGCACTGGGCTGTAACGTGCCTGTGCTTATATCGAACAAGGTGAATATTTGGCGTGAAATTGTCGGCTCTGGTGCTGGCTTTGCGGCGCTAGATACTTTTGAGGGGACGCAAGAGCTTTTGCAAAGCTGGCTTAATTTAAGCTCTGGTGAGAGACAGCAGATGAAGGCCAATGCAGGGCGGTGTTTTGAGCGCTACTTTGATGTGGAAATGGCTTTCCGGCGTCTAATGGTACTCTTCGAAGAAATCGTGCAAGACAATAAAACAGGGAAGCATCTGGGCTAAAATCAATATATGCGCAATAAACGTACGTATGATCAAAAATCAGCCTATGAATCCGGACGATCTCTATCTGGGCGCGTGTTGCAGATAATATGGGAATATTCATGGATTTTAGCCTGCAGCTGGACGCCGAAAGCATTTAATCCCTGGAGACTGTTTTGGCTAAGACTCTTTGGCGCTAAGCTTTATGGAACGCCATTCGTACACCAGCGGGCGCGCATCTTAGTACCGTGGAATTTGACTATGCATCATCGCAGTGCCCTGGGAGATCGTTCTAATGCCTATACGCTGGATGAAATAGAGCTGAAAGCAAGATGTACTATTGCGCAAGAAGCTTATCTTTGCACAGGCACGCACAAGTTCGACGACATTAATATCCCGTTGCAGACAGCCAAGATAGTTGTCGGAGAAGATGTTTTTGTTGGTGCGCGGGCATTTGTCCTGCCTGGTGTAAGCATCGGTGATGGGGCTGTTGTTGGGGCTGCATCCGTAGTGGCCGCTGACGTGCCACCATGGACGATATCAGCCGGCAATCCTGCCCGCGTATTAGGAAAACGAGTAATTGCCAAGACGGATTCTAGTGCTAGTCATCCATCGAACCTTTCATTTAACCCATGAATAAAGTACCTGTAAGTTTTCTTGTGCCGATTAAGAATGAAGAAAGCAATTTAACTCGTTGCTTGTCTTCTATCCAATGGGCAGATGAGATATTTGTTGTCGATTCGCAAAGTACTGACAATTCAATTGCACTTGCCGAATCTCTCGGTGCCAAAGTAGTGCAATTCAAGTTCTCTGGTACTTGGCCAAAGAAGAAGAACTGGGCACTCGATAATTTACCCTTCAGTTATGACTGGGTCTTTATCCTTGACGCTGATGAGGTTTTGCCGCCGGAATTTGAGGATGGGGTAAGGCAAATCGTCACTAGTTCTGAGAATGAAAATGTCGGCTACTGGGTTAACAGGCGTTTTCAATTCATGGGCAAATGGCTAAAGCATGCTTACTACCCCAATTGGAATTTGCGCCTCTTTAAACACAAGTTAGGCCGTTATGAAAAGCTCACTGAAAGTGATACGGCCAGCGGCGACAATGAGGTACATGAGCATGTTGTCGTTGACGGTAAGACAGCGCATATGAAAGCAGAAATGGATCACTATGCTTTTCCGACAGTTGATGTTTTCTTGGAAAAACACAACCGTTATTCCAACTGGGAAGCGCGTGTAGCACAAGATGAATTTGAAGGGAAAAGTGCAGCGTCGCTACAAGATAGAAATGTCGGCTGGAGGCGCAAGCTCAGAACATTTTCTCGCTGCCTGCCATTTCGCCCGCTTATGCGTTTTCTTTATGTCTATATCTGGCAAAGAGGGTTTTTAGACGGCATAGAAGGCTACTACTTTGCCCGCCTGCATGGATTTTACGAATTTCTAATAGTGGCCAAAACTCACGAACTGAAAAAGCAAAAGTGACATTATTTGGCGATGAAGCGCACTACAGGCTTGATCGAGTCATAAATTTGCTTTGCCGTGAGGCTTTCGCCTGAGCAAGAGTAGAACTTGTAGCCGTGCTTTTCTAGTTCATCCGTGACAAGTTTTGGCTGAATGCCGCGCTCTTCCAGGTAGTTTAAGTGAAACTCAAGGCAGACAATCGGCTTCTTTGTACTGAGAAGTTCTTCTGCTCCCCTTAATGCCTCAAGTTCGAATCCCTCAATATCTATTTTCAGAAGATCAGGGTAAATATTTAAGCGCTTGCATTCAAGGTCAAGAGTAGTTACTTCTACGTCGATGGTTTTAATGGGGTTGGGGGAAGGTAAAATTTGCACGAACCCAGTGTCTTCCAGAACCAAACTCAGCGAGCCTTCTTCACTGCCTATTGCTTTTGGCTTTAGTCTAAGTTGAGTCTCTAATTGGTTGATGGCAATGAGCGCTTCAATTTTTGGTTTCATCACAGGAGATGGTTCAAAGGCAATGGCTCTCTTGTCTTTGCCCATACGACAAAAGATAAGGGAAAAGAGTCCTGCATATGCTCCGGCATCAAACAGTATCTTGGCGTCTTTGGCTAAGTTGATAAATGCTCGAGATTCTTCAATGCAATCGGAGTTTTGCACGAACTGGTAGTCGATGTTTGGTTTGAATTCGTCATTGATGTAAAGATCAAGACCACTATCGATTTTTGCCAACAGTCCCCTGTCGCTTTGTTGGAAGCTAACATTAAAGGTGAGACTACTGTCTGTCCAGCCGTGCAGCTTTTTTCTCACGGGTGACTTTATACACTCCGGCAAATACTTGACGGCTAGGGAGCGCCAAAATCTCTTTGTTCCAATTTCGTTCATTCTTCTAATTGTAATTGGATCTACCCGTAATTGCATAAGTGCTAAAGTTAGGCGCATGACAGTAAAGCTTGTTGCTATTGTCAACTCTTTCAATCGCCTTTTGCTCATGCAAGAAGGCCTGCCGTCTTTGGAGGCGGCTTTGAAAGCCTGCAATTACGAGACGGCAATTGTTGTCTTTGATGCCGGCTCCACTGATGGCAGCGTTGAGTGGGTAAGGGATTTCGCTCGTCAGTCAGACATAAAAGTTGAAGTTTTAATACCGGAAGAAGGTGCCGATACGTCTTTTAGCGGCGGTATTAATGCCGCGACAAAATATGCTGCCGAGAAATTTCCCCAGCTCGAATATTACTTCTTCTTTGAAACGGATAATTTTATTGCTTCTTCCGATCCTATCAGGAAGGGTATTCGCTTATTGGACACGGTTGGTTATTTGGCTGCGACTGGTTTTACCGTCACGAAGCACTCTGGTGCTAAAGCCGGCATAGGATGTTCTTTCCCTACAGTCCAGCAATTGGTTTTGGGTCAGCATGTCACTTGTCTATTGCATTTGGATCAACCGATAAGGAATCAATGGTGGCAAGACCAGGACATTGTCTGGACAACCTGTGATGCGGTTTTTACAAGCCCGCTGTTAGCAAGGCGAACTGCCTGGGAGAAAAGTGAGGGACTTGATGCCCGTCAATTCCCGTTTTCAGACTGTGATGTAGATTGGGCTTGGCGTCTGGCAAAACTCGGCTGGAAAATTGCGGTTATCCAGGCAGAAGGTGTAGTCCACGACAACAGAGAAGCATTATCGCAATGGTCGGCACAAAGAGTAATTCATTTCCATCGCGCGCGCATGAAGCTTTTAAATCGACACGTGGGAAGTAAGGTTGCTGCGGCCAAGCCGTTGCTTTTCATCAGGCACGCCATGGAGTATGTGCTTCTGCGCCTGTTAAATTTGGCGGGCCGTGCCGGCAAAGAGAAGATAGAGCTACGTAGCCAGCTGATGCGCACTGTCTTTAATGACTACAAATGAAGTCGTTTAACGACGCGGAAAACTTCTTCAGGCTTGTAAATAGTTGCACGATCTTCGGTAATGCCCAGGCAGTGCGTTAGATCTTTATAGCCCCATTGAGCCATATGTTGATGGCTGTCGGTGAAGTATTCGCCTAGTGGTACCACATGCGGGATATTAAAGGCAGCCGCTGCGTGCATTAACATGCTGGAATTACAAATTACTAGATGGCTTGTTGCAACAAGAGCCAGAGTCTGTCTGAGACTCAAAATGCCGGCCAGGCTCCTGGAGTTTTTTATATTTGAAGATAATTCTTCGGCGAGAGCCGCGTCTTTTTCGGAC
>SBAT01000291.1 GCA_005240105.1 Chloroflexota bacterium | reverse complement strand
TTCGAAGGAGCAAACTTCATTGCCGGAGCAGCTATCCAATGGTTGCGTGACGGCTTGGGTATTATCAAATCCAGTGACGAAGTAGAATCTTTCACCAACCTATTACCTTCCAATGAAGGAGTTTATTTCGTGCCGGCGCTTGTCGGGCTCGGCTCACCCTGGTGGAATTCAGACGTCCGCGGCACAATAGTCGGACTGACACGCGGCACTACACGCGCGCATTTCGTCCGCGCGGCAGTAGAAGCCATGGCCTATCAAGTCAACGACGTTGCTCTGGATATTGAACAACACGGCATCAAGCTCTCCGAATTACGAGTAGATGGCGGCGCCACACGCAACAAATTCCTCTTGCAATTCCAAGCTGACTTGATTCGCATTCCAGTTATACGCTCATCACAGATGGAATCAACCGCCTGGGGTGTGGCGGCGCTTGCCGGCATCAAGGCAGGTCTGATTGCCAATTTGGAAGAAGTATCCTCTAATTGGCAGCATGATTTGACAGTAGTGCCGGAGCACGACCGCAGCGCGGATTACGCAGGATGGCACAAAGCCATTTTGGCGACCTTTGCTCAGGCCGCTAATCCCCAGGGCAAGGAACAAAAGGTACCGGCAGGCACTCGCTAGGACATCTCCAACATTTTTCCACGATTTTTGGGAATAATGAATAAGTAGACCTTGGGCTCTTGCTATGGATTTAAAACTCCTAACTCCTATCCTGTTATCCCTCATGTTGGCTGGCGCAGCGCCGGCCAATACCCTGTCCGGGCAGGCCGTGGGCACGCTTGCGAGCCAGGGCTGGATAGAAAGTTCGCCCGGATTTAATGTCCGCACAACACCGGAGACTCTGTTTAGAGCCTTCAACAAAGACTGCGTACAACTCTTTTCCGGAGACCTGCTTTTGGTTGCTAAAGCCACCGGAGTTGTAATCACGCCCCTTGCCGTTACTTATGTAAAGCAAGGTTCTATCGTGCTTTTCCGCGCCAACACCGGCATAGAAAGAGTATTTGTATTGTCTGTGCCAAGCACGCACTCGGTCGTAACCATAGCCAACAACCGCGCGGCCCGCCTGTATGCCGGTCATGAAGTTGTAGTCACTGACCACCAGCCGCGCGTTCGTGAGACTCGCCAGGCGGATTCCATCGGCAGACGTGAGTTCCGCGCCTTTTCGGTTGGGCGAGACCTATACATGACCACAACTGAATTTTCTATCTGGCACGTTGTAAGTTTAAGCTCGCTGTTGCAATCCTCAGATCCTCTCTCCCGCTGGACCCGACAACAAATATTAAAGACGGCAAATGTTGTCGATCTAGTAATGGCTAAACACGGCGAATATCTAACCCAGCCATTAGATGAATTGTTGGATTTTGAGCCACTTTGATCCACAAAGCTTACATTAAACCCTGCTAGAATGGCTGCATGTCAGTGAAACGCATACTATTAACACTATTAGTTCTGGTGATGAGCCTGCAGGCAGCCAGCCTTCCCGGCGTGTGCTGCGTGTTGACTGCTAGCCAAGCCGCGCATTGTGCGGCAGTAGTTAAAAAGTGCTGTGCCATAAAGCCAATGCCCTGCTGTCAGGTACGAAGCGGCAATTGCAATACACGTCCGCAACCACAAGAAGATAGGCTCAGCACAAGCGATCAGTTAAGTACTCAATTATCAGCATCAGATTTAGTTCTTCGCCAAGAAGTTCTAGACGTTTCAGACAAAGAATTGATGCGCGAGGTTACAACTACGCGCACTACGCTCAAGACTGAAAGATACAAACCGGACAAACTATACATTCTCAATCGTGCACTTTTGATTTGAACAAATACTTGTGTAAGTAATTTGTTTAATTAAAAGGAGATTTTTTATGAATAGAATATTCTTTATTGCCTTGGCATTGTTTGCCTTGATGGCCGGTTTTCTTCCATCACAAACCTACGCCATGGATCATGCACAGCATGCTGCTTGCATTCAAGAGTGCAACACGTGTGGTAAAAAGTGCGAAGACACGATTGCCTACTGCAAGAAAAAAGGCGGTAGTCATGTCGAAGCAAAGCACATTGCTGCACTGGAAGATTGCGTCATTGCCTGCAAAAACAGCGAGACCTTTATGAAAAGAGGCTCCAGCCTCATGAATAAAGCCTGTGCCCTTTGCGAGGAAGCCTGCCGCAAATGCGCCGAAGCCTGCGACACCTTCAAAGACGACAAAGTCATGAAGGACTGCGCCGACGAATGCCGCAAATGCGCCGACTCTTGCAAGAAGATGCAGGAGAGTTAGGTAGGTAAGCAGTAGCTGCAAACACAAAAGGGTTGGACTCACGTCCAACCCTTTTGTCATTTCGCCTTCTCACTTTTGTCATTTTGCCATCTCTGTTTTGTCATTTCGAGCGAAGGCGAAGCCGCAGTCGAGAAATCTTCCGCGAGGTATAGACGTTCATCGTTGTCTGGACGATCGTCGGATCGTTGCGGAAGATTTCTCCACTACGCTGCTTCGCAGCTACGGTCGAAATGACAAAAAACAAATTGCTCAGAATGACAAAGCTGGGCACGACAAATGCCCCTACCCCACAACCGACGCCTCCGTAGGCAGTCGCCTTGACCGACATGCTTCGATGAATAACTTGTAGTCCGACTCCGTCGTGTCGGCGTATGCCATTGCATACTTAGCCATAGCCTTGGCAAACTTGTCGTTCTTTCCAATGTAGTCTGCAATTACTCTAGACTCGCCTGACTTGGCATGTGCTTTGGCCAACACTTGCCCGGCATATGTAGCCACTTGATATAGCGTCTCTTTATCCCACATTGCCGGATTCGGAGACATCTTTATGTCTCTAAGTTGGCGAATATAGAAATGCCTGTGTGCTTTTCCATCGCCCTTTGTCCAACCAAGAAACATATCGCTGGCGGATTGCATTATTCTCTGCCCGACAACAATTCGTTGTCCGTGATTATCGAATTTACTTGCACCCATATAGGGCTCAAGCACCGACTGTCGAGCCTCCTTCACTTGCAAGACAAGGAAGTCCTCATTAGCTCCGACAAGCAATAGAACCGCACAAAAGGTACCCACGCTACCTGTGCCAACAACTTTCATGGCAATATCCGCAAGCTCAAAATGACTCAGGAGTCCAGCTCGATCGTGGGGTAGAGATAGCAGATATTGAGAATAAGAATTGCGCACAAAGTCAACAGTCAGCTCCGGCATATGATACAGAAGTGGTGGCATTTCCTTGAATCGCCAGCCGCTCTTTTTCTTCTCAATCAACTTCTTTTGCAACGCCTCTGGGGACGATTTTGTGATTTCTTTGATCAGGTTCTTGCGACGTCTTTCGCGTATTATCTTCTTGTTTGTCTGGTCGATCATTGCTTGGTAATCAAACTTTGAGTACCAGACATCCAACAACCGCGACTGTCCATGCTTAACCATTTCCTTTTGATATGAGGCCACTACTTCAAAAGCAGCTCTCTCACAAGATTTGGCAGACATTCCGACTGAATCTGCAGCGAGCACAAGACTAGCAATCAGGCGTTTAAGATCCCATTCAAACGGAGCTGGGTGTGTTTCATCAAAGTCATTGAGATCAATAATGATATTGCGTTCTGGTGTGGCAAACGCACCGAAGTTAAGGATATGGCAATCACCACAAGACTGAACAAGAATACCGGAATGCGCTTCAGCAGCTAAATCTGCGGCCATTACGGAAGCAGCACCGCGGTAAAAAGTAAATGGTGAGACAGACATCCGGCTATGTCTAATTGGCACAAGCTCTTCAACACGTCCCTCATTGGATGATTCAATAATTCCAATTGGATCTCTTCCATTCGGTTTAGTACTCCTCTTTGGAGCTTTAGCAGCGACAGACTTGCTCTTGCTCATATCACAGCGCCTCCATTCAGCGAGTCAAGGTTTTTGCATAATCGGGTGTTACCAGTCCGATTTTCTTGGCCAGATCGTGCATGGGCTTCTTGTTTGCCAGCAAGAATCCATCGCCAGGACGATCAAGGTCTGCAATTAGCGTCGTGACAATGGCAAAAGATAACATCAGGGCACTAGTGGCTATCAAGCTCCTCGAACCGGCCAATCCTGTCTGGTAACCCATGGCCGTCATACCTATGACAATCATGATAAATAGTGTTATCCAGATGCAGTCCGGAAGGCGGGCATACATAGCTGCCGCTACACGCTTCGACTGCAAATCTCTTGTTTCATTCATAGAATCAATGAACAGAGCGACAACATCAGAGTCCATATTAGCCTTGCCGACAGCAACAGTTTCAGCCCATAAAAGATCCTGCACCTCATTCGATTCAGCAACTATATCACCCACCCGCGCATCGCTTACCGGCTGCAATCGCAAGGCAACATACTGACGAAAGAGATTTTGCACTTTATCTTTAGTTTCTCCAGGAAGAAAGTCTGCCCGAAAAAATGTGGTGGAAATAGAATTAGCCTCATCAATGACCAAAAACCGTCGTTCGTTAAAGCGCTCTGCTGCGACGCTAAAGGTAAAGGCCAGAATAAAGGCGATAAGACCAAGCGTGGGCTGGACTATCGCTCCCACATTTCCTGCCTGATGAGACTTGCCTGGGCGGCTAGAGCCTAAGCGAAAGCCGCCCTCAAGCGATAGCATTACCATCGCACAAGTGAGCAGAAATAACCCCCAAAGTGGGATTAGGTCAACGATACGCACAATTAAGCCCTGCCGATATAGTCTCTGAAGGCTAAATGCCCAGCCCCCTGGAGGTCCTAACCTTCAGGCAACAGATTGTGAACCGGCTATTTATTTTTTAGCTCCAGCGACCAACTGCGGTAATGGCAGGGATGGCTTCTTGCTGAAGTCTGGCAGTTTAAATGGATGCTTCTTCAACTCGTCCATCGCCAGTTCCATCGCCTTAGCCAACTGCGGATCGCGTCCTTCCACGTAGTCCTGCGGCGCCATATCCACGTCATAATCCGGCTCAGTACCATAATTCTCCACTGCCCAGCCGACGTCTGTGAACCAGAAGGAAAATTCCGGTTGCGTGGTCAATGTGCCATCTACCAGTCTGTGATACGGGCTAATGCCTATGACACCACCCCAGGTACGTTTACCGACAAGTGGTCCCAACTTGTAGAGCTTAAATCCGTGACTGAAGATATCTCC
>SBAT01000181.1 GCA_005240105.1 Chloroflexota bacterium | reverse complement strand
TACGTCCGGGACTACAAGGCCGGCAAGCTCGATCCCCGGCCCGGGTGGCAGGTCGTGCGCGAGTCGCCCCGCCTCAGCCCACAACCGGCATCTTCTTCAACCAAGGTCAAGTCTGCTGCGCAGGTTCCAGACTCTTCTTGGAAAAATCAATTCAAGACGAGTTCATGACCAAGCTAAAAGAACGTGCTGAAGGCTTGCGTCAAGGCAACGGCATGGACGAGAAGACTCAAATTGGACCGCAAGTTTCCAAAGAACAACAAGACCGCATCATGAGCTACATTGAAGCCGGCAAAAAAGAAGGCGCTAATTTAGTCTGTGGTGGCGAACGGCCAGGCGGCGAATTAGCCAAAGGCTATTTCGTCAAGCCGACTGTCTTCTCCGGCGTCAACAACACAATGAAGATTGCCCAGGAAGAAATCTTTGGACCAGTCCTTTCAGTAATCAACTTCAATAGCGTTGAAGAAGTTGCTGAGCAAGCCAACAAGATTAGCTTCGGCTTGTCTGGCGCAGTATGGACCAAGGACATTAAGAAGGCTCACAAACTGGCTTCGCAAATCAAAGCCGGAACCGTGTGGGTTAACTGCTACAACGTCTTCAACGCCGCCATTCCGTTTGGTGGCTACAAGATGAGCGGTTACGGTCGTGAACTCGGCAAGCACGCCATTGAACTGTACACACAGATAAAGTCCGTCTGGGTTGACATGTCCTAGTCCTGGTGACTGAATAATCGAAAAAGAGCCGGTCTAACAGCCGGCTCTTTTTATTGCTGACAACTATTTGTCTAATTAGGATTGCTAAACTATAGGTGCATCCAGCGAGGACTTTCTCATGCGTCTAATTTCACGAGTAGGCATTACCGGACTATCCGCTCTAGCAATTACCCTAGGCGTTTCACAGTTTGCCCTGAACTCCTCCCAAGCGCTTGACCGCCCGCGCATTGCCCCACCATCACAGTGGCGCGAACTGCAACAACCAAATTATCTCTATCCTGGTGATGGGGCGATTTACTACACATTCACCACAAAGAATGGCAGCAAGGCTCATCTTTTGGTAATCAATTACAAGTCCGGCAAATGGCAATTACGACCATTCGTCAACGACGGCACGGCAACTGTATCAGAGACCGGTGAGAAATTTGGCGCCGGAGCCGCTGTTAATGGCGGTTATTTCAATCTATCCGATGGTGTTAGCACCAGTTACGTGACCATTGACGGCAAGGAAGTTGCCAACCCTCGCACAAACGACTCCTTGATCAAAAACCCCAAGTTAACAAATTTCCTCGATACCATTTTTAACCGCAGCGAAATTCGTTTCCTGGAAGACAAAAAGCACCAGGCATCCATTGATATCGCTCCACATAATGCTGCAACTCTAGAAGGAATGCGGATTGTAAACGCACTACAAGCTGGTCCCCAGCTATTACCGAAACTTACCGACAAGGAAGAAGCCTTTGTACGTACTGAATCGGACGGCAAAGAAGTCGATTCAATTTCTTGCCTAAAGCCTGCCGCACGGACGGCCTTTGGTATCACTGATGATGGCAACGCTCTATTGCTTTGTGTAGCCGGTCCAGGACAAGAAGAAGGATCTCCTGGCTTGACGCTGAAGAGTCTGGCTGAATTGATGTCCAGCCTGGGCTGTACAAAAGCTATCAATCTCGACGGCGGAACTTCAACCAGCATGTATACCCGTTTACGGCCAACAGCTGCCGATCAACCAACAACGCCACCACAAGGCAAATCAGTCATTAACAAGACACCGGAAACGAAAGTCAAATCGGCTCTGCTTGTCTTGCCTGGTAAGCCCTAAAAGAGATGGATAAGCAGCGTGACACGATCAAGTTGTTCGTGCTTGTCGGCACAGGACTTCTAATCTCATGCATAGTCTTTAACTGGGTTTTCTCCTACTCACCGGACGTGGGTAAGTTAGGCGGACCAATTGACGGTTTGACACCGGAACAACTGAGAAAGTTTGATGCTGCCCGCCCAATGTTTGTGCACAGGTTTGAACCGGACGAGGGTCTGGGACCTTTTTTCAATGGGCAAAGCTGTTATGAATGCCACGGATCTCCTGGCAGTCTCGGGGGACAAGGCAATGACCTTGAAACAACTTCTTTTGTGCGGTTCGGCGCTCTGCAAGCTGATGGTGTGGAAAAGGCAGCTATCAGAGATCGCGACATGACTCACCTAAAAGACCAGGGCGGACCGCAATTTTACAAAAAATCCGTAACGACTGAATTCCAAAGCAAATACTCTGACGGTCCAAGAGCTGAGACATGGACAATCCCTGAAAATGCCGACCTCACTTCCAAGCTCATAGCGCCACCCTTATTTGGGGTCGGTCTCTTAAATGCCATTTCGGATGCTACCTTAGAACATATCGAAGAGCAACAAATTGAACTCAACCCATACATGCGCGGGCGAGTTGAAGACCAGATCGATTCTCTTACGCATAAGTTGAAGTGCGGCAGGTTCGGCTGGAAAAGCCAACAACCTAATCTCATGCTTATGACTGCAGAGATGATGCACAGGGGTCTTGGCATCACATCATTTGTCGATCCGGAAACCATATTCGAGTCCGGTCGCACACCGGAAAAACTTCGCCGAGTACTACCACCGGAGCCAAATGATGCCGGCAATATCATGGTCAAACTGACCTATTTCCAGACACTTCTAGCACCACCGGCAAAATTAGCGCCCAACGAAAAAACCCAGCGGGGAGAAATTCTTTTTGACAAACTACAATGTTCGTTCTGTCATATACCGGAATTAACAACATCGTCAAAAGTACTAGTCGTTGATCCTGACAGCCCGTTTCCCAAATTCCGCCATATGGAAATAACGGCCCTGGAAGACAAACCTGTGCATGCCTACACCGACCTCTTGCTGCACAATATGGGCAAGGAGTTGGCTGACGGACTGCCGGAAAAGCACACCACCGGTGGAGAATGGCGGACTGCACCTCTTTGGGGCTTACGCTTCAGGAAGTATTTCCTTCACGACGGGCGTGCTGCAAACTTGCAAGAAGCTATTAACGCTCATGGCGGGCAGGCAGAGGTAGCTAAGAAATCATTTTTGGCATTGCCTCCTTCGGAGAAGGAAGATTTGTTAGCTTTCCTCAACTCGCTCTAAGTCCACGATACCTAATAACGCAATCCCATATGGAGCGAACGCATTTTAACGGCTCTCGGGCAAATGTCCACTTCTTCCTCCATGCCATCATTCATTGGCACTTCACGTCCCGTGTCCGGATCAATAATTGGGATACCAGGGACCTTAACCGACCACCTATCTCTATCTTGTCTCTTATTACCACTGCTTTCCGGCTCGCGGCAGCAGGCGATAGTGTAGGCGTTGCCCATGCGCCATTCACCGGCAGGATAAGGACACTTGTCACTATCCCACTTAACTCCATACATCTGGCACCAAGCCTGAGGATACTGCAACTTATAGCTTTCGCCCGATCTAAGATCGGCAAATTGATCACGAGCCATTACAGTACGATAAGTAGCATTCGATACAGGCGCATTGGGGTTTTCAGCAGACGCACCATCCTTAAAACCATAAGCCGAGTAGTAGAGGAACTGGTTCTTATGGATATGGTTATCTCCAAAGGGATAACGTGGATCGCTATCACGTGCCACCAAGCTAGTAATATGAATTTCTCCCTTTTTCTCCGCTGACGGATTGGATGAGTCACCATCGCAAGTCAAGACACAGACCTGTTCAAAGCCCGGCATCGCCCCTTGAGGCTGACTTTCCTCAACTTTGTTTTTCTTGTCTTTGCCTTCCATACTCGTTTTAACAAGCTCCTTGAAGTTCTTTAATTGCACGTAGGCAACATCCGGGTTTCCACCTTCAACTGTTTTCTTCGTGTAACGCTTATTGATAAAACGCCCCATGAGAGCGTTCGGCCCTCCATCTTTTTTCTTCTGTGGTGCCGTATCCCAATTCCAACGATCATTTTTGGGATACTTGCCATCGACTGGCATTTTTGTGCTGCCGCAAGACAATTGCACTTCAGTAAATTTCGAGCCGTCATATTGGACCGACAAAATAGACTTCTTAAATGCCTTCACTTCCGGAGAGTCAATATCATGGAAGTCCAGGTTGAAGAAGTGCGGACGAGCGTTGGCGCCAGTGCGAACAATGTCTGGTCCATTATTGGGCATGACGAAATTGACGCGCGGGCTACGGCTGCGGATTTTGGATATAAAGACAGGGCTATCCGGGAAAATATCCACTTTGGCGTCGCCCGTCCCGGCACCTTCTACATCTAGGCGGCGTACACCTTTACCGGAATACTTCATTAGCCGGCGCATTATTGAATAGCTGCGCTGAGCTGCTTGTTTTGAATTGCGAGCAACGCGTACGGTCCTATTTTCCATTTCTTCAACGCGAGCGGACTCCAAGCTAATTGCTTCAATGAGTTTTTTAGACCAGCGCTGGTAGACTTGCGAAGCTTCTCTCGGATCGCTCAGGTTTTCAGACTGGAAGCCGGCAAATGTGAGGAGCACGGACTCAGAAGGCGGCGACAGGACCATAGCGTCCAGTGCCTTATATGTATCGATGTCTTTGCTCAACTTTTGTAGCGCCTGAGTCAAGACCATGTTGCCACCAAAAGCTCCCGCTGCCGCAGCCATCGACAAGGCGGCAGAATCTGGTGCAAAAGTGTTGGTCATAAATGACTGTGTTTCACGTGAACTGTCCATGGCCAGTTTGGTAGCCATCATAGAAGAAACAGCAGCACGGTTGGTCGCCAATACTCCTTCAACAAATTGGCACATTTCCACTACCGAGTTGCCCGCCGGAGGCGTAGCTGTACCCGTGACCGGATCAACCAGAATAGGTATTGCACTCTCAGGACTAGAGTCGGCAGCCGAGCGGTAATTGAAAGCACCATCATAGAGAGCACGTCCTTCTTCCGAGTCACTCTTAAGAGCCAGGTAACCAGCATCTTCCGAATCAGCAAAAGGATCAGCTATCATGCAGCCAAGTACCGGCGCATCCGGCTCTTCGTCGTCCTCTGTTTTATTGCGCTGGAACCAGGTCTCATCGTCTGGTTCCGGATCATCTTCACCAGGTTCACCAGCATCGCCGAAACTAAATGTTTTGCCTGTTTCAAACTTGCGCAAATTCCCTTCACTAGAAGCAAGTGCATCTCTCACAGATTTACGATTTGGTCTAAGTCCCAGACTACGCAACCAATCATAGATACCGTAAGCCAAAGCTGTACTCGGACTCTGAATTAAAGGCTTGTTCTTTGCAAAAGGTATGTTGTCTGAAAGTGGTGCGCCTGGAAACACGTTATTGGTCGCCTTAAGCCATGTGCTCGGCTGCTTGGGCGCCTGCCAGCCCTGATGGTCAAGCAAGGCTTTTACCGTCAAGACAGGGAACGCCGCTTCACTTGGATAAGACCCGGCAAATCCTATTGTGTAGGCAGTAGAACGTCCACTTAAACACTGCCCACCGGCTTGCGCGCAAGCTACGTTGTGCAAAATGCCTTTTGGCTTCTCTGGGTTTCCGGTAAAGCCGGTAACTTCGTTTTTCGCTTCAACCTTCACAACTGTTGGGGGAAGCTTGGATACTCTAAGCCCGCTAATAGCGTAGCCACTATCGGTAATACCAATAAATTTGCTCGTATCAGTGAGCGCCGGTTCTTTACCTACTGCGGCAAATCCTATGTTGACGCCCCAAGCAGGAATATTTACGTAAGGTTTGTAATAGCCGGCCGTGCTGTTTCGTTTAGCAGCCTCATCGTCATCTACAGGTTGTGGGATGGGCACATTTGTCGTTCCTTGCCCTTCCTGAAGGCGTCCTGCAATTAGCTTCAGTGAGCCATCGACCAAAATACCTGGTCCACCCATGCGCCTATCGTTAGCGTTGTAGGTTGTCTTGACCTGGTTATAAACTTGCCCACCTTCCTTCAGGGCATTAGCAATTTCCTGCGCCAACAAATCAGATACATGTTCTAGTGTCTGCAAATCCCGCTCGGCAAGATCCAACATATCCTTGTTGTTCAAATCCTGAGCAATCATTATGTCGAGACGCACAGTAGCCAGGGCAGTATTGAATGCAACAACTGGCGCTTCACTTACCGGATTTGCTTTGCGCAAAGGGTTGTTAGGATCTTCGCCGGCAAAATCGACTAGCCCAATTCTTCCCAATTCAGTGGAAACTGTAATTTGGCTTATTTGCTTAGCCGCTTCCAACGCAGCAGCGTCAATGGCATTTTGAGCCTCTTTATGCGTACCCAGCGTCTGCGCATAGTTGATAACAAATAGTCCTAGTATGACGAGCAAGATAAACAGAACGGCGAAAAACGCCAGAACGTTACCCGTAGCGGTACGTGTCTTCATGGTTATTCAATTCCTAGTAAGTTGCGGTTGAGTTAAGAAAGTGCGGACAAGTCAAGTGCTTGACTGGTCCCAGTCTACAATTCGGGCTACCTGTTCTCAATACGCAAAAACGTGTAAAAACGGCTACGGAAGGATTAGACTTGGCTCATTATCCGCAAATCCAGCCCTATTGGACGGCACTAACAGGAATTTGGCAACCGTACTCTTGTTGTAGGGTAGGGTCTTCTCACCAGTTACTTGATATTTGCGAGCGGCTAACACTTTAGTAACGGTAGCCAGCTTAACCAGCGAATTATCGACAAGCACTGAAACGGTAAGTGGGCGTGTCGACTGATTTATGGAAACGGCCTGGACGCCACGGGTGTTGCGAAGAACGCTATTGATTTCAATCATGCACGCCGCACAAGTTGCTCCATGCACGGAAAAGGAAAAGATGGAATACTTGTCGGCAGCCAGGGCTGATTCAACTACTAAATTAAAAGGGAAATTGGCCGCGGCAGCCAAAATGACCCCGAGTAAAATAGATATGGCCAGTTGTTGGTAAGTTTTTTTCATCATGCTTCTACATTCTATCTCGCCGATACCCCTATCAAATAGGCGTTTGCTATTGCTGTTAGCGACCTTATGGATAGGCGCCTCAGCCGCGCAAGCCTTGCCACAGATAGAATCCTTGCACAAAGAAGCCATGACAGCCCTTGCCAAAGGCGATTTGCCCCTGGCCGAAAAATTAGAACAGCAAGCGATTCAGCACAACCCGAAAGATGCAATAGCACATCAGGGACTAGCCGTAATTTATGCCCGCCAAGGGAAAACTGTTGAAGCCATAATCCAAGCCAAACAAGCAGTAGAGATAAGTCCGGAAAAGTTCTCCAACCAGTTCAACCTGGCTGAGTTACTGAAAGCTGCCGACAATCCGGAAGAAGCACTAAATTATTACAACAATGCCCTAAAAATAAGTCCCTCCTCAGTGGTTGCTGTTATCGGCAAGAGTCGTTGTCTGACCGAACTTGGCAATCCGTTATTAGCTCTGGATCTACTGGAAAAAACCAATAGAACAAACCCCGACGACCTTCTGCAATTGCAATTGGCAAAAACCTATTTTGCACTTGGGGATTTTGACAAAGCTTCGGATCTATTACAAAAGCAACTGCGGCAGGATTCTTATGAAGCCAAATTGCTCATGTCCCAAATTGAATTCCAAAAGAGGAATTTGCCGGCTGCAATTATTCTGGCCGATCAGTTGATTAAGAAAGACCCTTCTCAATCAGGAGCCTATCTTCTTCTCTCCCAATGCTTTGTCATTACTCGTTCTGGACTGCTTAATGCTGTTAACCTTGTGCAGTCGGCAAAGCAGTCAGCAAGCAATAAAGCATTTGTCTTCTCTCAACTCGCTCAAGACTTTGAACGCTGCGCGGCATCTATAACCAAGGCGGACCTTGATTTTGACGACAAAAGATATGCCTGGCGTGCTCTAGCTGAAGAATGTTGGCGGCAGGCAGTGAAGGACAAGCCGTCCAATGCCGATTTTCGTTACCGTTATGCAGCCAACCTCAAAAAGAACCGAAAATTTGTTGAAGCGTATTACCAAGTCAGCAAATGCCTGGAACTGTCTCCAAGGAATAGAGAGGCTCTCTTATTGAAAGAGAAATTGAAACAGGCAAAGTTTGATTTCTTGGGCTGGCTAAAATTCTACACGGAAGGCAGACAGCTATGAAGAATCGAGCGAACATCGTCATGATTACAGCTCTGTCCGTGCTTGCCGTGCTGGCAGCAAGCAATTTTTACGTCTATGCGCCAGATATCGGGCAACCAGGCGGTCCCGTAAGTGGACTGTCAGTTTTACAGCTTAAAAAGTTTTACCAGTGCAAAGAAGTCTTCAAACAAACATTCTCCGTCAATGAAGGTCTGGGACCCTTGTACAACGCAGACAGTTGTTATTCCTGCCATGGACTTCCAGGCATACCTGGCAACCAGGGAGTCAATCCCAAAACGGATTGTCTAACCTATGTTGCGTCGCCAATTGAATCTATTGCCAAAGGCGTAAACACAGAGACAATTAGCTACAAGGACAGCGACTTTCATGTTTATGAAGGCGGTCCGATTGTAATGACAAAGTCGGTGACCAACGAATTTCCCAATCAGTTTCCCAGGGGCTGCAATATGCCTGCCGGCACAACACCAAAGGACAGCGTCTTCGTATCCTCAAGACTGGCTCCATCCCTCTGGGGTATGGGTTTAATTGATGCTATTGAAGAGGAAAATATTGAGGATCTTGAATTAAAACAAACAGACGACAATTTATCGACAGCAGGGTCTACTGTCAGTCACAGGGATCGCATAACGCATCAGGACAGAGTCGGTCGATTCGGCTACAAGGGACAATACACAAGTCTAATCGATGCAATTGCCGATCAAATGAACACGACTTTGGGAATTACCACCAAATACGAAAGAGCGATAAAGACAACAGATGTTAACTACAATATCCCCACCTGCTTGCGCTCCCATTTGCCTGAAGAGCCCAATGACAATGGCGCCCTCTTAGCTAAGCTGACCTACTTTATTGCCTTGTCCTCTCCGGCTCCTGTGGGAAAGATCGACGCTGCCACCAATCGCGGCCGCAGCACATTTGAAAAGCTTGGTTGTGCTGAATGCCACGTACCCGCACTCAGCACAGCTCCTGAATATTACCTTTTAGACCCGGACAGCCAATTTCCCACCAAAAGATATCTACGCATTCAAGCGCTGGAGAATCGCGAAGTTAAGGCATATTCAGACCTCCTCTTGCACAACATGGGTGCTGCCTTAGCCGACGGAATAGCTACTACAGGTGGCGTATCCGGCGGGCAATTTCGCACAGCCCCGTTATGGGGTTTGCGCTACCGCAAATACTATCTGCACGATGGACGAACCAACGATTTGGCAAAAGCCATTCTTGCCCACGGAGGACAGGGACAATCATCAAGCACTAAATTTGCTGCTTTGCCTGAGCAGGAGAAATTGGATCTCCTGGCTTTTCTCAAATCGCTATAGTCAGGTTCAAGTTTTAGGCTTTCCACCTTTTGTAATTGGCTTTTTAACTAGTGGCGGGCATAAGGTTGTTTCTTGTTCCATCTCAGCAAGAATTTCCGGCGGGATTTGATCTGCTGGATCCAATTCCGTATTCAAAACCTCCCACTTTGTAGAGCCTCTCTTGACTCCAAGATGCTTCTTATTTGGATTCAATTTGCAGCAAGCTACCGCAAACGGAGGTTGCAATTGCCATTCTCCTGCCAACTGAGGACAGGAAGTTCGGTTGGAACTACCATCCCCTAAATTGTAATTGGGATCGTGACACCAGTCATTGGTGCCCTGCTTTACGAAGCTCTGTCCATTGCTCATGTCGGCAAACTGATCGCGTGAAAGCACCGACCTATAGGTAAGCTTAGTAGGATCAGTTCCCTGCACCAGAGCAGAATTAGCAAAATAGAGCATTTGCCCAGGCTGTAATTTGACCTGACTAAAGGGATACTTATCCAATCCGGACTGGTAATTGATAATTACACCGCCCTTATTGTCAGAAGTAAGCATGAATATTTTCTCTTGCGCTATGGGCAGCTCTTCTTGCTGCTGAGCATAAGCCGGCTGCATGAATAGCGCTTGAGCTGTTGAGCTACGGTACTTCTTAGGCACCTTCAATCCTAGTCTTTCCATAGCCGCATAGACATCAGCCTTCAAATCTTTGATGTCCTTGTAATACGTAGTACCGGCATTCTTCTCACTGTAGCGGGCCAGGAATTTGTTGCCGACTCCCTTGGAGTCCCAAGCTCGAAACTCGTCCTGTCCTTTTTTCGGCTTTCCAGGCATGATCTTGTTGCCTGATAATAGGGGTTTGGCTTTGAACTTGCCTGGCGGAATCTTGCCCATAGACTCATTTTCCACAGCATCCTTGTCCATAGACTCCAGGACTTCTTCGCTCAAATCGTGACTGCCCGTTAAATGAACATCCTTTATTTCGTCTCTAAACCTTTCAATACCAGCATCATCATAGGGTTCAATATCGTAGAAATGCGGTCCTGTATAACCAGGTTTGCTACGAACAATACTTGTTGCATCGTCAGGCAAAATATTCACAAGCTTAGGAGCACGCCCAAGAATTTTCGCCACAAACATGAAGCCATCCTCAGACGGGTTGCCCGTGTCTAATTGTCTAACTCCTTTGGCAGACCACTTCCTCAGATGCCTTACAAGTTTGTAGGTCTTTTTAGAAACACGCGTACCATTTAGTTTTACATTTTTGGCACGCTGTAAAATGACCCGTTGCCGATTTAATTCATCATCTACTTTAGTTACAGTCTCACCGATTGGTCGCACCACCTTAGTCAAGCCAGGCAGCGTCCAATCAGGACTTGAGGCCGTTGCAGCAAAGCTATTTTCCAGTTCGGCAATCTTTGCAGCATTTGGATTATTACTTGCTTCTTCCTTTTGAATAGCTGTGGCATCCTGTAGGGCCTGTTTCACTAACCTGAATGCTCGTCTAGCTTCAACAGCAGCACGCAATCCGGCATAAGCACTAACATTCCCCGCTCTATTTGTAGCAATAGTACCCTCTACTAATTTGCAACACTCTATGATGTCGTTACCGGCCGGCGATACAGCATTTCCAGTGGTTGGATCTACCAACATCGACAACGACTCTTCCGGACACATTCCCCAGGCAACATCATAACTGAAAGAACTTAAATAGTAGTCCGTGCCGGACGCATCTCCAGACAATAGTGATTCGTAAATAGCATTGCTTGAATCATCATTGACTATGCAGCCAAAGACAGGGAAATCATCATTATCATCGCTATCGTCGTCTAGTGCCTCTTCATCTACTTCTTCATCTTGTGCCGCCAATGCCGGCTGGATAAACGGTTTGTCCGAGCCAAATACAAAGCGGCTCTTACCGGACATTCCCAGGACTTTTCCAGTTCGTCCCTTTTTGGCAATCTCGGCCAAATCGGCACTGAAAGCATTGACTACAGCTTGGCGATCAAGTGTCAATCCTTGCTGCCTTAACCAGTCATACAATCCATAGGAAAGCGCTTCTGACGGCAGGTCCATCTTGTCGGCGCTATCTTTGCCCGGGAAGGCTTTAGCTGTCATGGATGATCCGGGGAAACCATTTCCTTTGGGATCAGCTTGCAACCATGTAGAATCTTGTCCTGTCGGCATTTTCCAGGCACTATCCGTGCTCATCAAATTTTGAATGGAAATTTTTCCGCCGAATGCTTGCTCAGCAGGCAGACCACCAAGAAAACTGACAGCGAAAGCACTGGATGAAGCTTGAGAAATCCTGTTGCCACCGGCCATTGCACAAGCTAACTGGTGCAACTTTTCAGTTGTCGCCTTGCCGTCAGCACCGGTAGTCAAAGTTGAAACAGAAAAATCCGCCTCCACTTTTACTACTGATGGCGGAACGGTACCAAAACCGGCAACGTCATAATTACCACCGTTCATTTCTACAAAAGACTTATCTTCCACCAGTCTCGGTTGCGAGCTTACAGCGGCAAATGCCACCGGAACATTGTATGCAGGTATATTTACGCAAGCTTTGTACATTCCATTAATACTGGCGGCTTTCGCAGCAGGATCATCCCCAGTAGGAATAGGCAGGTTCGTCAGACCTTCCTCAACTCTGCCGACGGCAATTTTGATGCTTACTTCATCAACCTTGTTGTTGCCTGGTCGCAAAACATTGGCAGTGAAGGCACTCTTTACGGCATTGTAACCATCAGCACCAGCTACAAATTTGTCGGCAAGCTTTTTGGCCAGATCCTTGGACTTACTTCTCAGTTCATCAAGATCGTTTTTGGCTAACACGACCATCTGAGAATTCTTCAAATCCTCAGCGATTAGAAGGTCTAGACGAGCAGTCGCCAAAGCGCTATTAAAGCTCACCACAGGCGCCGGTTTAAAAGGATTATTGGGATCGTCACCAGCTTGATCTACAAGCCCAAGTTTGCCCAGACGAGAATCCACCGTAACCGTAGCAAGTTGCTTGGCACCCTCAAGAGCTGCGGCATCTGCCGCTGTCTTGGCTTCCTTATTTAGTGAAAACAGGAGGTTGAAATTGAGTACAAAGAAACCAATTAAGATGATTAACCCAAATGCCACGGCAAGAATGGCCAGTATATTACCGGCGGAATGGCGCATTTTAGCCATCGGACCCTCCTGGGAATTTATTAACTTTTTCCAATGTACCTCGTCTGGCTCCAATCGTCAAGGCACGGGATATGCATAAGCCCGGATTTAGACTCCCTGCTTGTTTTTCAAACTCCGAGCATGAGCCGCCAATGCCACTACACGTAGTGTCAAATCCGCTAATCCAGAATGAACTCAGTTCTTTTACTGGCTTACCTTGCCGCGCCTCGTGCGGCGGTATTCCACTGCCTTCAAGCGGGCCATGCTCTTAGCAATACCCATCTCAGTAATGTAAGTATCAAGTTTGTCCAGCTTCTGAGTCTTCTCAGCTTCCAGACGAGACTTGTCTTGGTGAGCTGCTGCTTCGTCAATTTCAGTATCTAACTCGGCAAGATCGCTCAAGACAGTCACTTCGTTCTTATTCACTTCCATGATGCCGCCCATAACGGCAGCCGTCTCTTGATGCTTTTGATCAACTTGCCAGCGCATCACATCAATTGATAGTGCCGTCAAAAGTGGTTCGTGATCAGGCAGAATGGAAAGCTCGCCGTCAACTGCCCGAGCAACAACTTGTTCCACTTCTTGTTCGAGAACAATACGCTCTGGGGTAATGATGCGAAGCATTAGCTTGTTAGCCATTGTAATTCTCCAGGATTTTACTTACGTCCAGGTTTACGAGTTGAACGAGCAGACTTCTTAGGCTTGTAAGAAGCGGCAACCTTGCTTGCTCTCTTGGAAGCCTTGGCAATGCTGCGGACTTTACTACCAGCTTTGAACTTCTTGCCGCCGCGGACTCTCTTCGACGTATGCGGTATCACTTCGTCGACTAGACCATAACGCAGTGCCTCACTGGCAGACATGTAATGATCGCGTTCTATATCTGTACGGATCGTGTCCTTGTCTTTGCCTGTGCAGCGATGCAAAAGTTCAATCTGAGCTTCCCGGAAACGCTGTCCTTGTTGAGCCTGAATCTCCAAGTTGGTGATATCGCCGTCTGCTTCCCAGAGCGTCTGGTGGAACATCAACGTGGAAAACTCGTAAGCTTGCCTTTTGCCTGTTGCGGACGCCAGAATTTCGCAAGCACCGGAAAGAGCATGCCCCAAGCAAATTGTGTTTACAGGGGCGCTAATCGAATGCATGACGGCAATAATGGCGTCAGCATTGTATCCATTTCCGCCGGCTGAGTTGATATACAAGTCGATTGGCTTCTTGCTGTCACGGTCATTGAGTTTTAACAAGCGGGCAATCACCGGCGTAGCAATTTCATTCTCCAACCGGCCGAATAAAAATACTCGGCGGCTGGATATCTTTGGTTGCGGGTTTGTTTCCGGTGTTTCGGTTGTGTGCTCGTGTTTTTTTGTCATTAGGCGTTAGCCAAAACTTTGGCTTGCTCCTTAACTTCATCAATTCCACCAGCCATGTAGAAGGCTTGTTCTGGAAGATCATCGAATTCGCCGTTCAAGATTTGCTTGAAGCCGGCAACTGTATCCTTCAGGTTGACATACTTACCAGGACGTCCGGTAAATGCTTCAGCTACGAAGAATGGTTGCGACAAGAAGCGCTGGATCTTACGAGCTCTCGTTACGATCAACTTATCTTCTGCAGAAAGTTCGTCCATACCAAGAATGGCGATGATGTCCTGCAAGTCTTTGTAACGCTGCAGTGTTTGCTGAACGCCACGAGCCACATCGTAGTG
>SBAT01000165.1 GCA_005240105.1 Chloroflexota bacterium | reverse complement strand
CAGTACGGCAAACCCCTGGTTACTTGTTCAATAGCTTCGAAAAGAGTTCTTGGTCCCGAGGATTTCAGACAGAAACCACGCGAACCGGCACGCAATAATTGGTTGTGATATTTGGTTGCGTGATACGAGTCTGTTAATACCAAGACATTCGAGTTTGGCATTTCATCATGCACACGACGGCATACCTCAACACCGTTGAGCACATCGAGATCAACATCAAGAATTACAAAGTCAGGCTTCATGCGTCGGATAATTTCCACGCCCGCCATGCCGTCCGCTGCTTCGCCTACAACATCAACTACTTCGGTTATCACTCGCTTGAGCCCAAAGCGTATTAGTTCATGTCTTTCACAAATTACCGTTCGGGGTCGAAACACTGTTTACTCCAGTCAGTCTAGCGGTTTCATTGTAGCAAGATTGCCCTGCGATACTGCCGTGCCAACCGCCTGCCTATTTCGTATGTTACGGGACGCCTTCCTTACGTCAAGTACATACCTTATTTATCAAATATATAAACGCCTGGTCGGACTTTGTGGCCAAAATCAAGCCCCTCTTGGCAAGCTGGGTGTGGCTTTTAAGGCATGGGAGGACTACGGTCTGAGTGGGAGAAACCCCAATAGACTACGGATCTTCAAATCGTTAAGCTGGTCTCACGTTATCGGCTCAATGCGCAGGCCAAATTGTGAGCAACCGTCTACATCTATTTCCAATAACGCTAGCCCTGGCAGTCAGCCTCGGTTTTGTCGTTGCTTCTTATAATGCGGCAGACGCTCGCTCGGATCACCAGGTTAAGTACAAGCGGGTGGACAAAAGCTTCGACAGTGCCCAGGAGACAGTGCTTGACCCTTCGTTGTTCAAGCGTCGTCCAGGCTACCGTGAGATAGAAGCTCAAAAGAAGGCAGAAGAAGAAAAGGCTACCCAACAAGCAATCGATGACGCCAAGAAAGCTCAATTAGACAAAGCCAACGCTGAAAAATCACGTAAGCAGGCAGCAATTGCCGCCAATAACCAGGGCGTGCAATTTGGAAAAACCGGCCGCTGGGCCGAAGCCATTCAAGCTCACGAAAAGGCCGTGCAGTACGAGCCTGAAAACAAGCAATTACGCATCAACTTATCTGCAGCCTGTGTTGTTTACGGACAAACAAGAATGGCCGCCGGCGACAATATGGCTGCCAGTGCCGCCTTCCGTAAGGCTTTGCTGGCCGCTCCAGATAACGGACTAGCTGGAAAACTATTGGCAGATGCCACCAGAAAACTTGGTCGCGATCCCGAATCTGCTGATCACCGCATGGAAATTGGCGATCAATTGCTGGCTGCCGGCGACGTGCAATCGGCTGTGCTTGAGTATCAAGCAGCCATGCAACTAGAAAGTTCCGGTCGGACCTACGCCAAAATGGGTGACCTGGCGTTGCGCGTAGGACAGACACCCACCGCTCTTAACTGGTATCAACAAGCTGTCGTCAAAGACCCTGATTGCGCCCAAGCTCACCGCCAACTTGGTCTTATCTTGCTTTCCCAAAAGGACCTAACCGGTGCTGTTACTTCCTTGCGCAAAGCCCTTGTTCTCAACCCTAATGATGCCGCTGCCGGTCATGCTCTTGTTGAGTTATGGCAGAGACAAGTAGCAGCCAATCCACTAACACCGGAAAACCATCTTGGCTTAGCCGGCGCCTATCAATTAACAGGCGACTTTGCCGGAGCATCACAAGAATACGGCAAGCTGGCAGCAATTGATCCAAACAATACAAGTCTTACTGCCGGACGGGCCAGCCTGGAAAGAGCTATCGCTCACGCACGCTCCGAGAAGCACAGACTGGCTGCTGAAACACTCCTTTCTCAAGGACTTGCCCGCGAAGCCTTTGCTGAAATCAAACAGGCAGCAATGGCTGAACCAAGAAATGCTCGCTATCAACTTATGCTGGCTCAATGCCTTGAATCGCTTGGCGATTATAAAGGTGCACATCAAGCTTATTTGACTTGCGTATTAATTGATCCTGTCAACAATAAAGCGGCTGCCGCGCGCTTGAAGCGCATGCAGGACGGCATGAAAATAAACGGCACTAGCTCTACCGAATTGACCGACCTGGCCAACCAGCTAGCCAAAGAAATTTCCGGTACAGCACCGGCACAACCAGTAGGCGCTCCACAAGCCGTTAAGAGTCAACAAGCTAGCCCTGTTACCCACAGTGCTCCAGCTGATCCGGCATTAGCCCAGGTGGCAATTCTTGAAGGACAAAGAAACCACAAGGAAGCCATTCAACTCTTGAATCACCTTGTCACAAACAATATGAACAATGCCGACTTACACCATCGCTTAGCTATGAACCTGAAAGCAGCCGGACTTCTTGGTGAGGCTTTGTCAGAGTTCCGCATTGCTGCTGCCTTTGCACCAGGCAATGCCGAATATGCCAAAGATCTAAGCGCCGCTGCTGCAGCTAACAAAGCTAATTTATTGAGCGAGAAGGGTGGGGGTAGATAATGGCATTCTATTTTCAACCTCCTGATCTAGCTGAATTCCCCAGGCGTTCCTACAGAAAATTTCTGGAGTCGACCCTGGGAGACCTGTTTTCGGAGATTTCTCCAATTGCCAGCGAGTTCAATCCTCGTTATGAGCTGACATTTGTTGGCACAGACGGCAAAGTGCATTTGCGTTTTGACGATTACGCAGCAGATTCAGGTTACCCAACAACTGCTGAAGATGCCAGACGTGCCAACATGACCCATTCCAAAAAGCTGATCATGGAAGTCTGGTTGCGTGATACACAAACAGGTGAACTGCGTAAGACCAATGCTTATGTAGGTGACGTCCCGGTCATCACAGAAAGAGGTACTTTTGTAATTAATGGTTCAGAGCGTGTAGTCTTGAGCCAATTAGTAAGAGCTCCCGGAATTTACTTTAATGGCGACGGTCAATGCCACTTTAAGGCACTGCTCTTGCCTGAGCTTGGTTCGCCAATTAGTTTTGAACTAGTTCTGGACCCACCACATAGCGGCAAAACCAGCCGTTCACGTTGCCGTATTAAATTGCCCAAGCGCGGTGCAGTTTCTGCCACCACGTTGCTTACAGCAATGGGCATTGACGATCAAACAATTGAAAAACGCCTTGGTCTTTGGCTTACCCGCAACCGCATCGATTGGAAACGCATTACCGAGCAAGAAGCTCTATCTGT
>SBAT01000011.1 GCA_005240105.1 Chloroflexota bacterium | reverse complement strand
GGTTAGCCCGGTAAACCTCACCATGACACAATTTGTCGGTCCAATAAAAGCCTCTTACGATAATTGCCTCACCTTTGGCTATAACCTTGGGGCAAAATGGCCGGTTGTAAAATACGGCAATGAAATCATAATGGCCGAAGTGGTGCACGGAAAAGGAAAAGTGCTCGTTGGCTGTGCAGCCAATCTGGTCGCCAATTCTCGACTGGTAGACAGTGGTTCTAACTTCCAACTGGTTGCAAACTGGCTGCGCTTAAACGACTCACCTGTCTATTTCGACGAGCGCTGCCACGGACTGACCCAGAGCCGAAATTTGACAACCAGCCTTTTAAGCGGCACAGGAGGCATCTTGTTTCTCCAACTCCTGGTTATATTTGGATTGGCGGTAGCCGGCGCTGCTCAAAGATTCGGGCAGACTTTAAATGTCGACAACCGCAGGAAAATTTCCAATCTAGAATTCGTCAATGGTATTGCCAATTCCTATCAAAGAGCTAAAGCCACGCACCTGGCATCGGAAGTGCTAAGTCACAACCTGCGCCTCAAACTTGCTAAAGCAATGGGTCAATCTACAGGCGATGATGAAATGTTGACTGCTACTTACATAGACAGTTTAGGCGATAGTGAGGAAACAGTTGCAGGCAAGGACAATGAGAAGAGCAGGCTGATAAAAACGCTTGCCCGATCCAAGGGTGGGTCCAAAGCCGGTGCAAATATCTCGTATGCGGAACTAACAGAGATTGTTGCCTATTGCGATAAGATACAGGAAAGTCTCGACAATACACGTAAGGTGAAATGACCATGACACAACAGTTAGTTAAACTTACCAATGCCAGTCAGATTTTGAAGGATGCCTTAAACAACATCATCGTCGGGCAAGAGGCGGTTGTAGATCAGCTGTTAATAGCTCTTTTAGCGGAAGGTCATGTGCTCATGGAAGGGGTGCCGGGAACGGCCAAGACACTTTTGGCCAAGACGCTGGCTCGCTTGATTTCAGTTGATTTTGCTCGCGTGCAGCTAACCCCGGACATGTTACCATCGGATATCATCGGCACAAGCGTTTACGATCTCAACAGCCGCACTTTTCACGTCAAGAAAGGTCCGATTTTTACAGGACTTCTTTTAGCCGATGAAATAAACCGCACACCACCAAAGACACAGTCAGCCCTGTTAGAAGCTATGGAAGAACACCAGGTAACACTTGACGGACAGACACATGTGCTGCCTGAACCATTTATGGTTATTGCAACGCAAAACCCAATTGAATTTGAAGGCACATATCCTTTGCCGGAAGCTCAACTCGATCGCTTCATGCTCAAAATAATTGTCAGCTATCCTGGCAAACTTGCTGAAACCAGCATATTACGCAAATGGCAAAGTGGTGACTACAGCCGTCATGCCCCGGATCTAGCACCACTGGTATCACGCGAAGACATACTGGAATGTCGCAGCCAGCTCAAATTCGTACAAGTAGAGGAAAGCATTTTTACTTACATATCCGAACTAATCGATAAGACTCGCAACGTGTCCGATCTGTATTTAGGAGCAAGTCCAAGGGCCGCTATCAACTGGCTGGCAGCGGCCAAAGCACAAGCAGCCATTGCCGGCAAAGATTTTGTCACTCCTGATGAAATAAAAATGACTGCTCATCCCATTCTGCGTCACAGGCTGATCTTAACTCCGGAAGCAGAGATGGAAGGGATTACCATCAACCAGGTAATTGATAATCTAATGAACCAAGTAAAAGTACCCCGCTAACATGATAGCTAGCCTGAGACTCTATGCACTCTTGTCTTTGTCCGCCTTCCTTCTCTTGGTCGGTTGTTTTTACTTTGCTTTTGCTGTTATCGGCATTGTCGTCAACATTTTGACTCTTCTGCTCCTAACAGCTGACTGGATTATGACCGGCAGCAGTAAATTCCTCACCGTCACTCGCAGCGTTGGCGGCAGACTGTCCATTGGGCGCATGAACGAAGTAGCTTTGACAATTATTAATCAAGGTCCGGATGAACTTGTAATGCGACTAAAAGACGACTATCCGGTAGATTTCCAGGCGGACAGCGAAGAATTTTTTATGACTGTTCCAGCCTTGAACAAAATGATCCTTACCTACCACGTCAAACCCACAAAACGGGGCAACTATCAATTCAAGCAAACACACCTGCGCTACTTAAGCAGTCTGAAACTTTTTTGGAGACAAGTCAGTTACAACAACCAACAAGATGTTCGCGTCTTCAACGACCTGAAACTCTTAAATGAATTGTCGATAAAACTAAGTCGCGCAAGCGAGTTAGGCGAAATAAAAAAACGCAAGCGTGGTGCCGGCACGGAATTTGCCAGTTTGAAAGAATATCAAGTTGGGGACGACAGCCGGTTTATCGACTGGAAAGCAACAGCCAGACGCAACCATCCGGTAGTCCGCAATTACGATGTCGAGCACGAGCAAAACATGCTTATTTTAGTCGACGCCGGACGCATGATGGTCTCCGACTTAAATGGGTTGACGCGGTTTGATCACGCACTCAACTCCGCTCTAGCCCTGGCATTAACCGGTCTCTCCCGTGGCGACCAGGTAGGAATTGGCATTTTCGCCCACAAGCCAATTTGTTATTTGCCGCCGAAAAGAGGCAAGACTCAACTAAAAGAAATGCTGGAATTGGTTTTTGATGCGCAAGCAAAATCAGTCGAACCCGACTATGCCAGCGTGCTTACCTACTTTGCCAGTCAGCTAAAAGGAAGAGCACTGTTTGTCGTCCTAACAGACATTACCGACAGCACCGGATCAGAAGCTCTTCTGAAAGGGCTGGGCAGTCTCAGACCTAGACACTTACCTTTTTGCGTCACCTTGCGCGACAAACAAATCGACGATCTCACCCATGCTAGAGCCATAACCGAAGAACAAATCTACAGGCGAGTGGCGGCTCTTGATTTAATTAGCGCCAGAGAACTGGCTCTTGCCACCTTGACCCGCCAGGGTTGCCTCACCTTAGACAGCCCGCCTGAACTCCTGACCAGCCAATTGATATCTCGCTACCTGGAAGTTAAGACCCAAAATAAACTTTAGACGAGGTGGTTATCGCAAGCGTATTTAACGAGGGCAGTGCGGCTCTTAAGTTTTAGTTTCTTACGAATGCGCGAAGCATGCAATTCCACTGTTGATTCGGTCAAGAAAAGTCTCTGGGCAATTTCTCTGTTGGACATACCCTGCGCAATTAAGCGCAAAACTTCCATTTCTCTTTGGGACAGACGGATGGCTGGCGTTGTTCCACCCGCTTCATCAGTGTGCTGTCTAGCCCCATGTCCAACCAGTTCCAGGGCATTGGTCAGTTGTTGCGTCAGCGTGGTGATCACATTCATTTTGTATAACTGGTCTTTAATCTGCCCCAATAAATCAGCATGGTTAACGGAAATGGCGGCTTGTTGAGCAACTGTTTCCAGAATGACTATTTCGCGTTCGCTAAATGATCTAGGTCGCCGGCAATCGATTACAAGCAACACGCCATGATGAATGCCATGGAATGTAATTGGCGTGCCCAAAAGAGTTTTGATGTCATTGATATGCAAGTATTCCATCTCTTGCTGCCCTAATTCACCAAAGGGCATCTGCCCGTCCATGCTGCCTATAGCAGCGGTTCTTTGTTTGAAGCAAGAAACAATATTGGCTGGTAAGTGATCAGTTCTGCCTAGACCCAGTGGACTGGATGCAGCATCGGCATATTCATGTGTAACCAGGGCATGACCTGGCATGTCCGCTCGCTCCACAAGACAAAAGCTTACCGACAAGGCACGTCCCAAGCAATCGACAGCCGTCTGCAAAACAACATCCTTATCCAGTGACAGGTGCAGTTTACTTATGATGTGGCGCATCAAACGTTCGTCGCTCAACTGGTTGGTCAAGTCTTCCATGCTGTAGGCAAGACTTGATGAATTACCATTGGGCAAATTTTGTTGCCGTAAAAGCAACAACATTTCCTCGGCAATAATTTGCGCCACTGCCTTCATTTCTTCATTGGATTCCGATCTGTCCTTGGGGTGCAAGCAAAGCAGACCGCTCAACTCATTCTTGCTCATCAATGGATAAATTGTGCCAATTTCATTGGCTCGCGCTTTTACAAAGCCGGCAAAGCCGTCGTCACTACTGATATCGCTCAGCATTAAACACTGACCTTGGCTAAGCAACCGGTGCCATTGCGTATCCGGGTTTAATGCAAAAGAACGGCCGATAAAAATTTGTCCTCCATTAAGCCAATAGTCCGCCAGGATTATTGCTTTGTTTTCCGGGGCAATTTGTACTAGGGTTGCCCCGTTCAGTGACATTGCCTGGCAAACCTGGGCAAGAGCCTGATTCAGCCCATCGCTAAAGTCAGACGCATCTAAAATAACGCGCCTTACCCGAGCCATTAAGGTACCTACCCGATTAAGGGTTTGGATATCAGACATACACTTCCCTGCTGGGGTTTTCCCTTATTTATCCACTATATGGTTTCCGTAAGGACGCATGAATGCTTGTCAAAAAATTTAATCTCGCTCAAGAGTTGCCAACCGCTTGGGTTCCAAGCCAATCCCTATCCAGCCTGGCTCTTTACAGCCTTTTGTTCGCTGCCCGTTTATTATAGAATTAATATATCTTCACACCGGAATCCCTCACATTTTTGGAAGGTAGGCAGTGAAAAATCTGCGCCGACAATTTGGTAAAAAGCTGGTTGAGATAGCCCAGAAATCGCCCAGCTTAGTGCGCGACATCGAACGCATTCGCCAAGAAGGCGTGAAGATTCGCTTGGTCGATGGGCCGTGCCGCGCCTATTACGATCGCAAGAGAAAGACCATTTACATAGGCCGCTGGTGCCCCCGCAACTACAAGCTCATAAGTATCGCCCACGAATTTGTCCATGCTCTGGTTAAGCCAACCCTTGATCCAATCCCTGGCAAAACCGGCAAGAAAGAGTTCGTTGGCCGCTGCCTGGATGAAGAGGCGGCAGCTATCATCCACGAAATATCGATCATCCAAGAATTGCTGAAAGCCGGCGTGAAGGTAGACAGTAAAGAACTGGAATGGCTCAGACGCTTCAAGCGCGGCGGGCGCAAAGCTGTGCGCAAAGCGCTGGAAAAAACCGTTACGTCCACTACCGGCGAAGAATATCCGGAGTATTACGGTAGTTGGTACGACGAAATCGTACCGCCCAAGAAAAGGCTACCCTAAGCGTTTAGATTTCCGCCCAGCTCAACCTTGAGTGTTCGTCATCTTCCGGGTTATATGGTTCGGCAGAAAGTGGACTGGCATTGGGCATCAACGCGCGAATCTGTTCAGCAACCATTTTGGCTTTCGGAATGGCCGGATGCAAGTGAATGCTCTGGAAATCTATCCTGACCGTTGAGCCGTCGACTGCCGTCAATGTCCTATTGCGAATGAGCGAAGTGGCTTGCTTGATGATGTCGTGCGCATCATGAATGATTGCCCTGGGATGGCTATGGGCCAACAAATTACCGTTAGCATCATAGCCTCGGTCAACCCAAACTTCACCAGCTACTCTGATGCCGGCTTTCTCTCCGGCAGCAAGCAAGTTATGTCCAGCTGGTCCAATGAGGACTATCCAACGATCAAATTCAGCAATTGCGCGGGCCACCGTTATGGCCGTGCGCACATCATGAAACATTTGCCGATACATAAAACCATGCGGGCGTACCTGACTTATCTCGAAACCGAACGTACGAGCAAGACCAGACAAAGCTCCCAGTTGATAAAGGACAGATGCTCTCAATTCGTTGGCCGGCAAGTGAATTTCACGGCGACCAAATCCGGCTAAATCCGGATAACCAATATGGGCACCGAGAGCCAAGCCATAATAGCGAGCCTCTTCTAAGGCTGCTTCCATAATTGCCGGATCGCCGGCATGGGCTCCGCAGGCAATATTGGCCGATGTAACAAACGGCAAAATATCGGACTCACCCTCGACCCGGTAATGACCAAACCCTTCACCAAGATTGGTGTTAATGTCCATGCCACCGGATAGCAATATCCGGGCAGACTGGGTTCTCGCTGGATTAAAACGTGAATCCGAGCGTGAATCGCGGGAGTCGCGTGAATCGCGGGAGTTACGTGAGCGTGGGCGCTGTGTTCTTCGCATAGGGAACCATACCGGGTTAACAAGGTGATTTTACCAGCAACTAGAGCTGAGCTTAGATCATTGGTTTAATGAGTGTTACAACATTACAACTAGGCTAGAATGGAAAATACTTGCAAGGTGAAATATCCATGACCTTTATCTCCGCGAGAGGGACAACGTGCGGTCTGGCAGGCTTTACAGCTGGCCTGGTCATTTTGCTGGGATGTGCTACCGTCCAGGCTAACGAGGCCGAAGACAGCATTAAGGCTATTCAGAAAGAAGCCTTAACCAAACAACTGGAAGGGGACATTGACGGAGCCATTGGTTCTTACGAAGCGGCTTGTAACATGGCCAAAAGTGAGTATGGCGAAAACTCCAAAATCGTCAGTGACCTCTACTTGGATATGGGCATTCTCGCTCTTGATTCTGCTAAGCAATTTGACCGGGCAGAAAATTATCTCAGCCGAGCCACAAAACTAAACGATAACTCGGTCACCGCTCACCTAAAGTTAGCGGAGCTTCTAACGCTCAGAGGCACTAGCGAAAAGAATTTACAAGCACGTCGTGAAATTGAAAAGGCCTTGATCATAAACCCGCGTTCTGAACCGGCAAGACAAGCACTAGCCATGTTCTATCAGCAGCAAGGACAGCCGATGCGTGCCTTCCATCAATACTCGTTTCTCAATCAAGTAATGACTGGTCGGCCAATTCCGCGTGATAAGTTTTCCCACGTGCGATCAGCGC
>SBAT01000224.1 GCA_005240105.1 Chloroflexota bacterium | reverse complement strand
GCATCGAACGGCGTTGGTCTAGGTCACAAATTTTTGCGCCATATTGAACGCACGAGATTATTGGTCCACTTGGTGGACATTGCCGCCGAGGATCCGATTGCCGACATTGGTGTCATTAATAAGGAGCTTCTGCTCTACGAAAGAGATCTGGAAAAGTTGCCGCAATTGCTGGTATTGAACAAGGCTGACTTGTTGCCGGAAGAAGAAGCTCAAGCGCTTAGAGACAAGTTGGAAAAAGATCTTGGTCATCCAGTCTACTTAATTTCCTGTGCCACCAGTCTTGGCTTGGACGCATTGAAGAATTTGCTGCTGGAAAACTTGGCCAAATTGGGACCGAGGTTTACGCCTATGGAAGTCGAAGCCGATGAAAAGGCTTTTGAACATCCTGATGGTGGCTTTGAAATCGTTCGCACGAAGAAGCAGTTCCATATAATGGGTGATCGTGTCGTCAGGCATTTAAACGTAACAAACTTGCGCGATCCGGAAGCCCTTTTTCATTTTCAAAAAGTTCTACGTGCCATGGGTGTTATTGACGCGTTATTGCAGGCAGGCGCCATCCCGGGTGATGAAGTAGTAATTGACGACACAGTATTCGCCTTTGGGGCAGACTGGTAAATAGCCTTTGTCATTCCGAGCAAAGCGCAGCGACGCGAAGAATCTGCCGCAAAGCGAAGACGACCGTCTATCTCTAGACGATCGTCGATTACTTACGGCAGATTCTTCGGGCAAGCCCTCAGAATGACAAAGGGACTAGCTAGCAGCTGCCTCTTGTTCTTGTTCCTTGCCGGCATTTTCTTCCAGGCGGATAAGACGCTTGAGGTTAGCTTCTTTCTTTTTGATGACTAATTTCTTTTTGCGGTTAGCGACTTTGATAGCGCGCTTGAAACCTTTTTGTTGTGGCATGACTCTATTTCCTTGTTCTAATGAACACGTTCGGGTTCGTGTGGAAGGAAAGAGATCTTACTACAACCTAAACCCACATGTTGCCTAGATATTGAATACCTTGGCTGAATTTATGGTTATGGGCAGCCATTACTTGCTTGGCCACAGGCGGAAACAGCGTCAGGCGCTCCAATTCATCGAGTGAAAAGAAGTCCACGCCTGCCAAAACAGGCTCGTCACCTAGCTTCATCTCGCCGCCGGTTACGTGTCCCTTAATGTAAATGTTAACAATGTGGCGTGACCTGTCAGGGGCAATAGCCTCCGACAGAAAAACCATCTCATCACAGGCTATGTCCAACCCGGTCTCTTCCTTTAGCTCCCGAACGGCGCATTCCTGGAAGGTTTCACCGTATTCAAGGCGCCCGCCTGGCAATACCCAATAAGTGCGATTGCCCTTCCGGTGGCGTACTAGAAGGATCTTCTTGTCATCCCTGATGATGATTACCGAAACCCGGGTGGTGGGTATCGTCGGCTTGCGTCTTTGCTTGAATCTATGTTTTGGCATACTTGCGTCATTTTAATGTAATTGAGGTCTAATTGCCTACAGTAAACATGCCGCTACAAGTGGCGGAAAATGAAATGGTTATCTGTTAGTGTTAATAGACCCAAAAGCAAAACCGAGGGAGCATCTGTGGGCGTCGCTGAATTGGAAACACAACTAAAAGATGTCGAGAAAAGAGCCTTGGCGGCTTTAGCCGAGGTTAGTGATATGGCTGCCTTGGAGCAAGTTCGTTTGAACTACTTGGGTCAGAAAGGCGAATTAACAAGCGTTCTGCGTGGGTTGGGAGAGCTGAGCAAGGAAGAGCGTCCTAAGTTTGGACAGCTTTCCAACCAGGTCAAAGAAAGCATTCAGGCTCGATTGGATGCTTGCAAGAAAGAGCTTTCTTCGAAAGAACTTACAGAAAGACTTTCTCGTGAAACTATTGATGTCACGCTTCCTGGCACTGGTAGAAGGCTGGGACATGTTCATCCGTTGACGCAATTGAGCAACGAGATTATTCAAATACTCTTTGGACTTGGTTTTACATTTGTCGATGGTCCGGAAATTGAAACTGAGTATTACAACTTTGATGCTTTGAATACGCCTGACGATCACCCGGCGCGTGATGAGCAGGATACTTTCTATACGAACGTAGGGCCGCAGGTAATATTGCGCAGTCAAACTTCGCCTGTGCAAATTCGTGCTATGGAAAAGCAACAGCCGCCATTGCGAATTATCACTATTGGTCGTGTTTATCGTAACGAAGAAATCAATGCGCGCAAATACCCGATCTTCCACCAGATGGAAGGGCTGTATGTGGACAAAGATGTAACCATGGGACAGTTGAAAGGCGTGTTGAGTGAATTCATTCGTCTGCTCTTCAAAAAGCAATTGAAGACGCGCTTCCGTCCTGATTTCTTTCCATTCACGGAACCATCGGCAGAGTTGGATAGTGAGTGCCCATTCTGTGAGGGGTCCGGTTGCCGCACATGTGGACATCGTGGCTGGTTAGAATTATTGGGCTGCGGACTTGTGGACCCAAATGTTTTGAAGGGTGTTGGTATCAATTCCGAGGAGTGGAGCGGTTTTGCTTTCGGCATTGGTATTGAGCGTCTGGCGATGTTGAAGTACGGCATCAACGACATCCGACATTTTTATTCTAGCGATCTTCGTTTCTTGGAGCAGTTCTAAATTATGCGTTTGTCCTTTGATTGGTTATCTGATTACGTAGATCTTGACGACGTTTCCACTCAGGAATTAGCTGAAAAGCTGACCATGGGCGCCTTTGAAGTGGAAGAAGTGCGCAAGGTTGGACCGGACATAGAAGGTCCGCTAGTAGTTGGTGAAATTGTGGAAATCAATCCACACCCAAACGCCGACAAGATTCGTCTGACGAAAGTAAAGGTAGCCCAAGATCAAGCGCCGTTGGAAATTGTTTGTGGTGCCGGCAATATTGTTGTTGGTCAACGTATTCCTGTTGCATTACCTGGAGCGCGTGTAATCAACCGGCATGATGGTACTGAGTTTCTCATTAAGGAAACAAAAATTCGCGGCGTCCATTCATCCGGCATGTTGTGTTCTCCTCCTGAAATTGGTCTCAATTTACCGGAGAGCGAAGGAATTTTGATCCTCAATGGTGGTGCTGAACTGGGCATGGATGTGAAAAAACTTTTGCATCTTTATCCTGATCACGTATTGCACGTGGAGCCACGTTCCAACCGTGGTGATGCTCTTTGCGTGTTCGGCATGGCTAGAGAAGTGGCGGCAATTTTGAAACGCCCACTAAAGCATGTTGATTGGCGGCTGCCGGCTGAAGAATTTGCAGAAGAGATCGAAGTACGTGTTGAAAATACTGAAGACTGTCCTTATTTCACCATTCGCCTTCTGTCCGGATTGAAAGTTGGTCCGTCGCCGGCGCGCATTGCTCGCAGATTGGAAGCAATTGGCGTTCGGACAATCAATAATATTGTTGATGTCACTAACTATGTCTTGCACGAACTTGGACAACCACTTCATGCGTATGACTTGACCAAGTTGAATGGAAACTTGTTGGAAGCACGCCGAGCTAAAAAAGGCGAGAAGCTGCTCACCATCGATGACAAAGAGCGTGAACTGACTGATGAAGTCTTGGTGATTGCAGACAAACAACGCGTCGTTGGTGTTGCCGGCGTTATGGGCGGCAAAGATAGTGAAATTGGTGATGCCAGCAGCAATATTGCTCTAGAGGCTGCCTGTTTCAATCATGCTCGGGTGAGAAGATCTAGTCGTCTTCTTGGTCTATCGAGTGATAGTAGCTTGCGCTTCGAGCGCGGCGTCGATCTCTGTTCGGTTGAACGAGCATCTGATCGAGCAGCACATTTGATCTTGGAAGCATGTGGAGGCTCGCTCGGTAAACTAAAATATGCCGGTGACGATATTGTTAAACCCATGACTGTCGATCTACGTCTAACTCAAGTTAAACGCTTGACGGAAATAGACATGACGCCCGAGGCAACAATTGAACTTCTTGAGCCCCTGGGATTTGCCGGCAAAGTAAAAGGTCACGGTGTCGTCGAAGTACTTGTGCCAAGTTTCAGACAACGTGACGTGTATCGCGAAATAGATCTCATTGAAGAAGTCTGCCGTCTGTGGGGCTATGACAGAATCGAGCCTTCCATGCCGCGGACAACAATGGCTCCCGAGCCACCGGATACACTTCTTGAGCTGGCGAGGCAAACACTTGTTGCCGGTGGCTTGAATGAAACCTGGACGAGTAGCTTAGTTGGCAAAGAGCTGGAAGAAGGCGACAAGAAAGCTGTATCGGTTCTCAACCCGCTTTCACCTGAGCATCGAGTGATGCGGCAGAGTCTTGTGCCTGGACTGGTGGATGCTGTGGCATACAACCACAACCGTGGACAACACGACGCTTGGATTTTCGAGATTGGTCGTGTCTATGAACGTCAATCAGCCTCCGATCACAAAAATACTGGAACCCGTGAAGAAATGCGTATCGCCGGCGCAATAAGTGGTGCCAATTTGTTGAGCCAGTGGCAGGAAAAGGTTTCGCAAATTGACTTCTATTCTGCTAAGGGCATGGTTGAGAATTTGCTTGGGAAATTGGGTGTCGATGCAGGTAAAGTTAAGTTCGTCGCTTCCATAAATACGACATCTGCATTACTGCGATCGCAATTCCACCCAGGACGCTCGTGTTCAATCGAATATGACGGTTACCAAATTGGCTGTTTGGGTGAAGTGCACCCGGCTTTGATTGAAGAGAAATCAATGCGCAGTGCTGCCTATCTGTTTGAACTTAGCCTGGACAAATTGCGCCGGATTGTAACTCCCACCAAATTTCGTGAAATTTATACGACACCCTATGTCGTAAGAGACTTAACCGTTGATGCTGATAAGGCAACCCCGCAATCCAAGCTTTACGATTTGATAGTTCAATCAGGACAAAACCTGATTAGGGTAGAACTTGTGTCCCAGTTTGAGTTGGATGCCCAAAAACGCAGCCTATCGTATCGTTTGACCTTCCAGCACCCGGAAGAAACTCTGAGGGCTGAAATTGTTGACGCTGCACTCAAGGATATTCGCCAGAGTCTGTCGACAAGCGCAGGCGCCACTTTTAGGCAATAAGTTTTATACACTAATTTAAATAATAAGCTGTCAATTGATTGGGTATATAGGTCACTGAGGACAGATAAACCCCTCTTGGCAAGCATGTATAAAATCACCTTCCATCCCAACACGACGTTATTCGTCCTGTCTCTGGCGGCAGCGGTAGCTGCTGTAATCTTCTTGCCGCAGTTATATCCGGATTTAATGGTTGAATTGCCCTTGATTGCCTTCTATGCCGGTGAGTGTGGCTTGGCATTACTGCTGGCTCTCCTCTTTTATGAAAATGCCTCCACTGACCAAGCTATTCAAATCTCCGGCGGCATAATCGGCTTTACGATGGTTGTCGGAGTCGTCGGAAATTTATGGGGAGGATTTACCGGTCAATCGGCTCGCATGTTGCCGGAGTCTTTTGTGCTTATTAATTGGGTGCAGTTAGGTGTCATGAATGTTGCCGGTGTGGTTGCTACGCTGACTATCTTGAAACTTGAACTGAAGGACCAATACAAGTTTGTTGTAGGAACCATCGTCAAAGAAGCAGAAGCTGTCAGACGAATTGTCCCGCAGGATGTCACTGCCAAGGTTGAAGAACCTCCGGAATCAACAGATACAACAGAAGACTTTGCCGTGCCTGGTCAGTCGATAGTTGATCCATCCGCATTTGCGCAAGCTCGCTCCGCAGACGCCAAAGACATTTTGGAGAAATTAGATGTTCAGCGAATTGATGCGCTGGAAAAGCAAATCAATCCGGAACAAGTGTCGCTTGAACACCTTTTTGGAGACGAAAGCAGGGCTGCACAAGCAGCTAAGGATGCTTCGGGAGGACCTAAAGGCAAAGAGCTAAAAGATTTCGGCAGGCTCAATCCTAAAGCGGCTAAGCCTGATTCACAGCCACTGGGCACCATGCGCACCATAGGCAAAATGCTTTTAGATTCGCAAGCAGTAGAAACAATTATTCGCTCCGGCGAACAAGGCGGACTAGGTTCGGCAAAGATAATCAGTGCCGATGCGGGTCAGGAAATGACCACGGTTCTGCACAAGTTGCGCAATTATCCAGGCGTGACCGGCTGTCTAATAGTGGGTCACGACGGGCTGGTCATGGCTTCTACTCTCGAATCAGATATGGATAGTTTCAGTCACGGTGCCATGTCCCTTGCTGTCTTTAGCCCGACGGGCACAGCTATTAGGAAGCTGGAACTTGGCGCATTAACTCAGCTCATAGCTCATACGCAAGACAAGTTGACGATTTTTTCAGCGATGCCCAATGGCATCTTAGTTGTCTTTTCAGACTATGCTGAAACTGGCAGCATTGTGGGGCTTTTGGAAGCAGTCAATGCTCTTAAAATTGCGTCGTAATTTGTTAATTGTCACAACTGTTGTGGTATCGATGATCTAGAACCGAAAAATAATTGGAGGGTTGTAGCATATGTCATTTACAAGATTGGCTATAAATCTAGCGACATGTGGGTTCTTCCTGATTGCCTGGCAGGGACCATCGGAGGGACAGCCTCTGGGTGAACAAATAGACCAGGATAGATTAAAAGTTCGACAAGACAGTCAACAATTGAGGCTTGATGCTCGTGAGGTCAACCAAGATAATCAATCGACCAGAGACTACATTCAACAAACTCAATCCTGGATTCAAGATGCCGACATGCAGGCGCAGGCAAAGCAACAACAATTGAGCGCTTTGGAAAGCCAGCAGAAATCAAAAGCAATGATTGATAAGCTGCTCAATACGCCAGGCAATCAAATGTATATTCTTAATTGCTGGCTAAATAATGAAGCGAATTTGAGAGCACAGGCGCAGGCAAATCTCAATGCTGCTCTAGCAAAACTAAGATCCACCGAGTCGCAGTTGGCTCAGGACCGCTACCAATTGAATGCCGATGCATCTTCCGTGCAGCACGATACGGGAATCTTTAGGCAGGAGATGGACCAAAACGCGGACGCATGGAGACAGGTCCAACAGGGAAGGTACGCGCGTGGAAGGCATAGCTATTACACGAATTTTGCCGAAAGTGCATATGACGCCGGTCGCTACAACATGGGCAGGGGTACGTGGGGCGCCGGACCGCGTGAGCCGCAACGCGAGGCTCAATAGAAATTTATGGACTGACGCGATTTCGGTCTCTCGGAAAGAGGGATGCCAGGCGCACATTGGACAGGTTTAGCAATTGCTTGGTCAATCTCTCCAGCCCAATTGCTAAACCCCCGTGTGGCGGCATTCCGTAACGAAAGCATTGTAAGTAATCATTGAATGCTTCCGGTTCCATACCTCTAGACTTGATGCTGTGTACTAACTCTTCGTGAGAGTGAATGCGTTGTCCGCCGGTTGTCACCTCCAGCCCTCTAAATAGAAGGTCAAAGCTGCGCGTAAGTTCGTTTAGTGGCATGGCGTAAAACGGACGCGATTCACGTGGATAGCGAGTCACAAATACTAGATCACATGCTTCTGTCTCCAGAAAATGTTGGCAAAGCAATCGCTCACCTTCCGGGTCTAGGTCCGGGGCGCCATTTGATTGTGGCTTCCAGCCAAGCTTTTCCGTGAGGATTACAAATGCTTCGGCAAGTGTAATTTGCGGGATATGTTTGATGACAGGGGCTTGTGCGCCAAGCAAACTTAGTTCGGCGGTACAGACTTCTTGCAAGTGCGCAAAGATATGCTGCAAGAGGCGCACTTCTAAATTAATTACGTCTTGCTCGCTTTCGATGAAGCCCATTTCGTAGTCCATGCTTATGTATTCGTTCAGGTGACGTGAAGTCTCGTGTTCTTCAGCGCGGTAAACAGGACCAATTTCAAACACGCGTTCAAAGACGCCGACCATCATTTGCTTATAGAATTGCGGACTTTGGGCTAGATATGCCTTTCGTCCAAAGTAGTCGACGGTAAAGAGTTGGGCCCCACCTTCTGTACCTGTGGCAACAATTTTTGGTGAATGAATTTCCACGAAGCTCTCTTTAGTAAGAAATTCGCGAAATGCTCTGCATATTTCAGTTTCTAGTTTAAATATGGCTCTTACCGCGGGAGCCCTTAGAGTCAATGGGCGATAGTCCAGCATTGCCGAAAGCGACAAGGATTCAAGTTTACTTTCCTTGTTGATTTCAACAGGCAGTGGACCTGCTGACAGCGATAATACTTGCAGTTGCGAGAGCAATAACTCTGCACCGTTTGAGGCTTTGTTCTGGGCTTTTACTTCACCCGTTGCGATAATGGTCGACTCCAAGCCTAATTCTTCAATTACGGCTAATTGATCTTGCTGGTCAACGACAATTTGCAGGAGCCCTTTTGCATCGCGAAGGACAAGAAAGGCCAAATTGCCTAACTTGCGAATGGCATGAACGTGCCCGTGCAGTCTCACTTGTTTGCCAATATATTGATGTGCTTCGCTAGTTCGTATCGATTCAGGTTCCATGACTTCTTCTCCAATTATTTTCAAAAGAAAAACCGCAAGATCCGTAGGTCTTGCGGTCAGTAATTTAAACTCTGTTATTTATATAACTAAAGCAATTTCGACTGCAAAACCTGACGCCAGGTGTCGTTATCCGAGTTGTTATTATCTCGGTCGGAGCAATTGAAATTGGCAGTTGTGTTTATTTTAGACATTAGACTCTCATCTTAAGTTAAGAGTGTCTGGCGGTCAAGTGAGAAGCTGTAAAGGCTTGAAACGCGCCAGGAGCTATGGAGTGTCCGTTGAATAACTCCATAGCTCCCTAGTTATGTTGCTTAGCCTTAGGCTTTAGCCGCAGTCTCCAATGACGCTTGTTTTAGTGCTTTTACGTAATCGAGCTTTTCCCAGGGCAAATCTAGATCATTCCTGCCGAAATGTCCGTAGGCGGCAATGTCTCTGTAGAATCTGCCACCCCGAATTTTCGGTAACTCACGCAAGTTAAACCGGTCAATTATTGCTGCCGGGCGCAGGTCGAAGTGCTGCTTAACCAACTCTGTCAACCGAGAATCACTTATTTTGCTTGTGCCAAATGTAGTTACATGAATGGAAACTGGTCGAGCAACACCGATGGCATAAGCAATTTGAATCTCGCAACGTTCAGCTAAACCAGCAGCGACAATGTTTTTTGCTACATGTCTGGCAGCATAGGCGGCACTACGGTCTACCTTTGTTGGATCTTTGCCGGAAAAGGCTCCGCCTCCATGTCTAGAATAGCCACCGTAGGTATCAACAATAATTTTCCTGCCGGTTAAGCCGGAATCACCTTGTGGTCCGCCGACAACAAATCTGCCGGATGGATTGATCAGATAGCGTGTGTTTTCATCCGGCTTTACATTGAATTCAGCAAATACTGGTTGAATCACATAGGCTTTTAGATCGTCGGCTATACGTTCTTGTAATTTGTCATTGTCGGTGATTCCATCAATTTCAGGATCGTGTTGTGTTGATATGACAATAGAATCAACACGCACTGGT
>SBAT01000301.1 GCA_005240105.1 Chloroflexota bacterium | reverse complement strand
TACTTCTTGCTGCCGTGAATATACAGACAACGGGCAGACGATGCCTTCCGGCTTGATGGATGAAATTACTTCCCAGCTATCTCAAGTAGAAGCTAAGCTCGGAAGAAAACTTGGCGACACAAAGAGTCCACTTTTAGTATCAGTTAGGTCCGGTGCCAAATTCTCCATGCCTGGCATGATGGACACAATTTTAAATCTGGGACTCAACGACGAAACAGTTGAGTCGATGGTCAAGATGACCAACAACGAGCGCTTTGCCTGGGACAGCTACCGTCGTTTCATTCAGATGTATGGCAATGTCGTACTGGAAATCAGCAAAGATGCTTTCGAAGAAATTCTTGACGATAAAAAGCACAAACTGGGCATCAAGTTGGATACAGAGTTGACTTCCGAACACTTGAAGGAATTAGTAAAAGAATACAGGGCTCTTGTCAAAACAAGAACCGGCAATGATTTCCCGCAAGACACAGCTAAGCAATTAGCCGGCGCTGTAGAAGCAGTGTTCAAGTCCTGGAACAACCCACGCGCTATCTACTATCGCAACTTAAACAAGATTGACCACAACCTGGGCACTGCCGTAAATATCCAGGCAATGGTCTTCGGCAACATGGACAGCACATCAGGAACAGGCGTTTGCTTTACGCGCAACCCCAGCACCGGTGAAAAGGTCCTTTATGGTGAATATCTGGTTAATGCCCAGGGCGAAGACGTCGTAGCCGGCACACGCACACCTAAGAAAATCTCTGAAATGGCCAAAGAAATGCCGAAGGTATTTGAAGAGATTCTACTTACAGTAAAGAGTCTTGAAACTTATTACAGAGACATGCAGGACATTGAGTTCACCATTGAGCAAGGCAAACTCTATTTGCTGCAAACACGCAGTGGTAAACGCACTGCCGCTGCCGCTGTAAAAGTAGCTGTGGACATGGCCAACGAAAACATCATCAGCAAGGAAGAAGCCGTTCTGCGCGTAGAACCGACCCAGTTAAATCAACTGCTTCTGCCAAGCTTTGATGCAAACGACAAAGAAAAGGCCAAGAAAGAAGGCCGCTTGCTGGCCACTGGACTCAATGCTTCGCCAGGAGCAGCAATTGGTCAAATTATCTTCAGCCCGGACGAATCCGAGTTCCTCTCCTCACAAGGCAAGAAAGTTGTCTTGGTTCGAGTAGAGACTTGTCCCGATGACATTCACGGCATAGTCCCGGCACAAGGTGTCGTCACCAGCCGTGGCGGCATGACCAGTCACGCAGCAGTTGTAGCTCGTGGAATGGGCAAGCCATGCGTTGCCGGTTGCGAATCCTTCAAGGTCGACTTGAATAAGGAAGAAGTGTCGGTTGCAGGGCAGACTTTGAAGAAAGGTGAAATCATCTCAATTGATGGGTCGACTGGTGAAATCTTCAAGGGCGCAATTGAAAAACGTGAACCGGAACTGACCAACGAATTCACAACATTGCTTACATGGGCAAATCAAATTCGCAAGCTTGGCATAAGAGCCAATGCCGATACTCCGGAAGACGCAAAGGTAGCGCGTGAATTCGGCGCAGAAGGTATTGGTCTCTGCCGCACAGAACACATGTTCATGAGTCAAGACCGCCTACCGGCAGTGCGAGAAATGATTATGGCTGGTACAACGGCCGAAAGAGAAAAGGCACTGGCAAAATTGCTGCCGATGCAGCGTGAAGACTTCATGGGCATTTTTGAAGCCATGCAGGGTCTGCCTGTAACCATTCGCCTCCTAGATCCACCTCTGCATGAGTTCCTGCCCAAGTACGAAGAACTCATTGAAGAGATTGCCGAACTCAAAGCAAAAGGCAACAAGGGCGCTGAACTCAAAGAGAAGGAAACACTTCTGCGCAAAGTAAGCGAATTAAAAGAAGCCAACCCAATGATGGGTTTGCGTGGCTGCCGTCTCGGACTTCTGTACCCTGAGATAAGTCGCATGCAAGTACGTGCTATTTTTGAAGCTGCTTGCGCGCTTAAGAAGAAGAGCATTGAAGTCTATCCGGAAATAATGATCCCGTTGGTTGGACACGTCAACGAATTGAGAATCGCTAGAGCATCACTTGAAGCAACTGCTAAAGATGTGATGGAGAAAGAAGGCGTGACGGTCAACTACAAGTTCGGCACGATGATTGAAATTCCTCGTGCTTGCGTAACTGCCAACGAAATTGCCGAGCACGCTGAGTTCTTTAGTTTCGGCACAAACGACCTGACCCAGATGACGTTTGGCTACAGCCGCGATGACGCTGAAGGCAAGTTCCTGCAACGTTATATAGACGGCGTAGACAACAATGGCGTATCAGAGAAGATCTTTATCGACAACCCATTTGAAGTACTGGATCGCTCAGGCGTGGGCAAGCTGATGAAGATTGCCGTTGAATATGGTCTACAAACCCGCCCGGATCTCAAATTAGGTATCTGTGGCGAACATGGTGGCGAACCGTCTTCAATTGCTTTTGCTCATCAGCTTGGACTAACCTACGTTAGCTGCTCGCCATACCGAGTGCCCATTGCTCGACTAGCTGCAGCCCAAGCAATGCTAAATCCAGAAGAGCGGGATAAGTAAACTAACGGCTTAGCGACGATTTCTTCTATTGTTAAAGAACGGAACACTACCGCCATTAACAAATGGAATGCCGCGGTTATAGTAGCCACCACTCATGCCACGACCATACATATATTGCTTGCCAAATTGAAGAGCAGCACCCACTCCCACCATGCCTAATCCAAGCAAGCCATCTCTAATCGGGTGTTCTTTGTTATTCTGCATTTGCTGGTTTTGCTGCTGCAATTCTTGAATTTGTCTCTGCTGAGCAGCAATGACGGCTTGTGGATCGCCTCCGTTACCCATATTGGTTTCAGTGCGCATATTTCCAGTCATCGAACCTTGCGATTGATCCATGCCGCCGCTGTATACAGGAGTTCCGGGCATTACGCTGCCTATATCATTAGCGTTCTGCTGTTGAGGTGATTGCGTTTGCATCTGCGGTTGGACTTCCCGCACCATTTGGATGACACCTGAGTACATTGCCCGAGGAGCGGTTTGAAAGCGTCCATAGGGATAGGTACTGACCATTTCTGCTTGGATGGAACCATCACTATTCTGTCCATGCTTAACGGTAATAGTGTCTCTCCTCATACCGTTAGCAGTATTGGTTGGAACATCAATATTAAACTTCAAATTGTTTGTTCCTTGCTCTACTTCGCCATAGATAGCAGGCATATTTCTGTAATCTCGATCTTTCCAAACAGGTCTGCCATTCTGCCAACTAATGTCTCCATGACGCTGCACGGTTGGCTGGAACAACGAGTAGGCATCAGTGTTCGAAGGCACTTGCACTCCACCAGACCCTAAACCTGCTGTAAATTCAACAGTCCCATACAATTCCGGTACAGCAAGACTGCCATTTGCAGGTGTCCCCTGGGAATAGTCCATTCGTCCTTGCTGGGCAACTCCGGCTGCCGGTCTTGCTTGGGCCATTCTGGTGAGCATTTCGCCCAAGCCCGGTCGTTTCTGGCACATTATATTGTTCGCCTGTGCTTGCAACGCACCGGCTTCCGGCTGATTGCCGTTTTGATTATTGGTAATTGCTCTTCCATCAGAGCCGTAAATCTCGGTCATTTGCCTGTCTCCCTTTTGGGCATGGCGGAAGTTTATTACTTCCTGCTATTCCAGTCAGTGGGGAAATTCCCATGCCAGACGAGATTTAATCTTTAGCTGGAGATAGATAACCAGGGACCAAATGATTTAGCTTATTAGCTATAAGAAAAGCCTTAAATGAGGCCTTCAAGTCAATTCCATTAAACATATTAATTGGCGTAAAACCCTGAATCCGCCTCATGGCACAGACATTTTGCACCAGTTCCTTAGCTTGCCCTTTGTCATCGAATCTTTTTACCGAAGCCAGACAGTGAATCAAGTCTTTGCCATATGGTGAATAAGTTTGAATGGACTCTGCCTGGTAAAGATCGAGGATTAGGTTAGTCTTACTGACGACAAGAGTGGTGCTGCGCAAACGGTCGGTAATCTCGGAACTGTTCAACTTCACCATCTCTTCTGCTTCAATTTGTTGAACTTGAGTGCCGAATGCCACGTCGACATCGACTACATACGGCGCTGCATCATAGTGCCAAATTCCGCCTTGGCTGTCCTTTTGCATGCCAAACGTCTGCTTGTCCGATCGAAAAGGCACCACAGTCTGTGTGGTGTCGACAACTCCTGTTTTATAGTCACGCTTGTAGTAATTGGTCAAGGTCTCGACACGCCACGTCCCCACCGACCAGGCGGGCACTTTATACCAGCGCAACTGGGGGACAAGTCTTGGTAGAACGGCCCGGTTAAACTCAGTACCCACCTTA
>SBAT01000029.1 GCA_005240105.1 Chloroflexota bacterium | reverse complement strand
GTTGGCTATGTAAAGCCACAAGTAATGCCAGTCTTGAGGTCTGTCGTCAAACCACGTCCAAGACCTGTTTTTGTGCCGAAACCAAAGCCGAAACCAAAACCAGTTGTCCAGCCGCAGATGAAAGAACTGCAACCAATTGCTGAACCAAAACCGGTTAGAACAAAACCTGTGAAGTCCAGGAACGGACTTGTGCCACCACCACCACCGGTCATGCCCATGTTTGGCGGCGGATTTGCGCCACCACCACCACAGCCTGGAGTTGGTGCGCCGGCCTTCAATCTAAAAACAGATGCCAAAATCAAGAAGAGCAAGGCAGCAGAGCCGGCAGACGAAAAACCAGCAGAAAAGCCTCAGGAAAAACCGCGGGCAACGCCCTCAGACAGTCCGGACTTCTTGCTCGATTGGGCTTCTGAGCGCAAGAAGAAATAGTTCTAGATCTCTTCGGGTCCTCCGGGCATCGGACCTCTCTGAGGCTGTCCCTTGTCGGCTGGTCCTGGGAATCTCTCTTGTTTGTCACCGAATTGGCCGCCGGGCATTCTTCTTTGGAAAGGACGTCCTTGCCCACCATGTCCGGAAAAATCTTTCCCAGCTCTTGCTTGCGGTTTGATTTCCGAAAGATGACTCAATTGCTCCTTGGTGAGAACAGACCTCATTTTGAGAAAATCATTCACCAACAGCTCATCCATCTTGTCTTGCAAATTACGCACTTCGTGTCTCTTCAGCTTGATCTGAGCATCAGTTGCATTGGGATCAAACATCATATCTTTTAGTTGTCCGCGCACCGTCCGCAAATTCGATCGCACTTGTTTGACGCTTTCTACAGTAGCCTGGCGCTGCGCTTGAATCTTTTGTCTTTGGTCTTCCGTGAGATTAAGTGAGCGAAGATCAACAGGACCGACCACACCGCCGCCCATGCCGCCACCGGCCCTGCCACGTTGTTTCATCGTCTGTCCCGGTTCGGCAAATCTACCTCTTGGTCGATCGGAACCACCTTCGGCGTCACTACCAAATTCCGGCTGCCGCCAGGTGCCCGGCTGGACTTCCCGTCCTTTGGCTCGTGGTGGTGGCGGCGGCATATCGGCACCATCATTTTCCGGTTGCGCATATGCTGGCAATGCCAGAACGAAAAGCGCCGATAACAAAATAGAACTACATCTTGAGCGCATAAAGACCATCCTCATCTGTTGCCAAACCCATTCCTTCCATGAGATTGGGCTGGTATCCATAATCAAAAGCAAGTACCTCATCACCGGCAATTGCTGAACTGGCAATTAGTGGTTTGCCTTGAAACTCCTGTCCCGGATGTTTCTTCTTGTCCGGCTTTACGGCGTAAGCGACAGCAACTTTCGACGCCGCCTGTTTGCTGGAAGCGTCTTCACCCTCTGCCTCAGATCTTGCTGAGTCCGGTTTCGGCATTGAGGAGAGCACCTCCTTCTTTTCGGCCGGGACTTCACTAATAGTAGTTGGCTGATGGTTCAAAAATTGCAGAGCCAGACCGATAAGCAAACAAGCCGCAGCAACGGCCCATACTTCCTTCCGCCTAAAAAATGCCACCTTGTTCTTACTGGTTTTTGCTTGAGCCTTCTGGAGAATTTCCGCACTTAAATCTCTGCCGAGCGAGAGTCTCGGCAGCCCAGCCAACTGATTGCTGACTGCTTCGATTTCAGACAGTTTAATCAGGCAATCCGCACATTGGTTTACATGCGTTGCCGTCATTTGCTGTTCGTCAGCTGATAGCTCACCGTCGAAAAGTCCGTCGAGCAAGGGTTCAATTTCCTGGCATTTTGTTTGGTCCATGTCACTACCTCGAGGCTGGGGTTGAATCTGGGGAAAAAATATACGGGCGGAGCAGTTCACGCAGTTTCAGTCGTCCATAATGAATGCGTGAGCGCACAGTGCCGGAGCTGGCACCAACAATGGCCGCTATGTCTTCGTAAGTAAAACCTTCTATGTCTCTCAAGATCACCACAATACGTTGTTCTTCCGGAAGCTCGTTGAGAGAGTGTTCAATAAGCCGAGCTTGCTCCGTTTGACGCAAAATCTCTTCCGGACCTGCTTTACCGTCGGCAATTTGTCCTAAAACAGCCTGGCGTTTTTCATCCTCGCCCGTGGCAATGGCCGTCTGATCAAAGGACAAATTAGCAATGTCCCTTTGTCTTACACGCAAAATATCCAGGCAAGCATTTTGCGCAATACGGAAAAGCCAACCGGCAAACACATTCTTGACGCGGAAATTATTTGCTCCTTCGTGTATTCTCAAGAATGTATCCTGTACCACTTCTTCTGCTTCCTCCTCGTTGGCTAAAACGCGATAGGCTAAGTTGTATAGGCGATCCTGATACCGCCTAACCAAGGTTGTGAAACTGTCCGAGTCACCAGTTTTTCGGAAACTCTCTAATAGTGCTTCGTCCGTTAACTCCACATCTATCTCCAAGCCGAGAATTTGGCGGTCACTATATAAACGGTTGAGGGGGTCAAAAAGTTCAAAATTTGCCCATTAAAAAAGATAAAATATCTATCATTCAACACTATCTACAACCGGAAACATCGCACCCATGAGCCTATTCACCATTTTGCTTCTTCTTGCCAGTCTCTGCCTGCCGGCATCGGCTGAACCTCTTGACCTCAAGTCTTATTCCATAACCATCAATGGTCATACCTACCATGACCAAGCCGGCAATTTGCCTAATTTCCACCAGGTGCACCCTTTCCTTTACAGGGGCGGCGAGCCGACAGCTGAAGGTCTGAAGCAGTTGCACGACATGGGCGTTACCACCATTATCGACTTAAGGGGTCATGTGGAAAAGGTCCTTAAGGAAACAGCCATCGCCAAGGGCTTAGGTATGAAGTGCATCAACCTGCCCATGACCAACAAGGCGCCAACTGCCAAGCAAGTAAAAACGTTCATTTCTACAGTAGAGAAAGCCCAAGCTGATCCCAGCAAGGGCTCAGTCTTTGTGCATTGCGCCCATGGTTCCGACCGCACCGGTTGCCTCATTGGCATCTGGCGCGTTTCCCACGACAATTTCACCTATGACGAAGCATACAAAGAAATGCGCAAGTACTATTTTGGACCAAAGTACACGCTCCTAGCCGGTGCCGTGCAGCAAGCGTGTAAGGCACCAACTAGCCGATAATCTACTAGTCAGGGTGACAATTCAAAGCTGCCTGGGTACATTGCTGGAACACCCCGGAAGCGGTACAGACATGCGCTTTCATTTAACCCTCACCCAAAAGGGACTAATATTGGTCGCCGTGCCGCTTGTTTTTCAGGTGGCATTTCTGGTTGCCTTAAGCAGCTTAAAAAACCAAATTGACTACGATGATGCTCTAGCCATAAAGGGCAAGGCCGTTCTAGCCAGCATCTACAAATTGCACGGATTGCTTGTCGACGGCGAAACTGGTATTCGCGGCTATCTTTTAACCAATGACCCATCTTTTCGAGAGCCATTCGATACAGCCAAAAGTGAAATTCGTGAACAAAGCAAAGACCTGCAAGACCTTGTTGCCGATAACCCGAAAGAATTCTTGCTGGCATCCGGATTGAACAAACTTGCCCAACAAAAACTAGCCCTTCTCGATGAAATGAATTTCTTGATCGAACAAGGAGCGCTGGAAGAAGCTATCCAGATTGATCTCTATCAACGCGGCAGCGGCAAAGCGATCATGGACGAGTTCCGCGTTAAGATGCGCGCCTTGCTCAAAGAAGAAGAACAGCTCTCCGAGGTTAGACAGAAGAAGGGCAGCGACTTAAGACAGTCTCTAAAAACATTTCTCTATATTGGTCTTATTGCCGATATCCTCATCGCTTTTTTCTTGCTTGTCTTTTTTGTCAAAGGCATCACCTCACGCTTGCAAATAATGATGGACAACACACAAAGGCTGGCACGTGGTGAGCCGTTGAATCCGCCGCTCAAACAAATTGACGAAATTTCTCAATTGGACGGCGTCTTTCATGAAATGGCCGATGAATTGCAAGCAGCGGCCGCCAAACAAAAAGCAATTGTTGAAAGCATGTTGGTCGGTGTCATTATTACCGACGAAAAGGGTCTAATTGAATCAGCCAATCAGGCTGTGGAAGCAACTTTTGGTTACAGACGCGAAGAGTTAATCGGCGAACCTTTGTTGCACTTGTTTCCTGTATTGCCCGGTCAAGATCCGGAAAGTTTTATTGCCGGACTGCGCATGAAAGCGGAAGGACACATCTATGAACTAAAAGCACGGCGGCGCGATGGAGCATTATTCCCACTGGAACTTTCCATGACCGAGATAGAAACGGCCCGCGGACCAAGACTCTTGCTCAATGTCAGGGACATTTCTGAAAGGCGGGAAGTGGACAGGATGAAAAAGGAATTCGTCTCCATCGTCAGCCACGAATTGCGCACGCCCTTAACTTCCATCCGCGGATCTCTAACTTTGCTTGCCTCAGGTGCTGTTGGTCGGATGCCTGATGAAGCACTGGAAATGCTGGCTATTGCCGAGCGCAATGCGGTACGCTTGATTGCCTTAATCAATGACATACTTGATTTGGAACGCCTGGAATCAGGCAAACTGGACTTGCACTTTGCTCCTGTTCCGTTGACCAATATCATAGCGGCGGCTTGCGAATCAGTTGCGGCATTGGCAGCAACTGAGAAGGTATCCATACAACAACCGGAATCACCAGCCATTGTCATTGCCGACCAAGAGCGCTTAATTCAAGTTGTCGTCAATCTCCTCTCCAATGCCATTAAGTTTTCTCCTGCCGACTCGACTGTCGAGATAACCATAAGTGAAACTCCCGGTTGGACTGAAGTTGCCGTAACCGATGCCGGACGAGGCATTCCTAAAGCTTCACGAGAAGCAATTTTTGAGCGCTTCCACCAGGTGCAGGCCGGTGATTCTCGCGACAAAGGCGGTAGCGGTCTCGGATTGGCCATCTGCAAGACAATTATTGAAAAGCATAGCGGCACTATTGGCGTCATGTCCAAAGAAGGCCAAGGCTCGAGCTTCTGGTTCCGCATTCCAACAGCATCATCGGCAATCGATTGGCTGGACAAATTAAAGCTTGACGGCTCGGCAAATGTCTTACTTGTCGACGACGATCTGGAATTACTGGCCGTGATGCAGAACGAACTGGTTAAAGACGGGGTCAAGGTTGCTGTTGCCGCCTCAGTAGCCGAAGCCATTAAGCAAGCAAGCGAGAGCCCACCGCAACTTATGGTTCTGGATATCGGACTTAGAGATGGGGAAGGTTTCGAAATTGTAGAAACGTTTAAAAATATGGAACACTTAAAAGACATTTCCATGCTCGTCTACACCGGACGCAATCTAACAAGCGAGCAGTGTGCCAGACTGCATCTGGGTCCAACATACTTCCTCACCAAGGCCAAAGCAACAGATAAGGAGTTTCGTTCGTTGGTTTTAGGATTATTGCACCATGCCCTTAAAGGTCAGTCATGAAAATCTTGGTTATTGAAGATGAAGATGACATCAGGCGCATTGCTGCGGTGAGCCTGTCCAAGCTCGGCGGCATGGTTGTCCTGGAAGCAGCGTCTGGTCCGGAAGGTCTAACCAAAGCGAAGAGTGAAATGCCGGATGTAATTCTCTTGGATGTTATGATGCCGTTAATCGACGGTCCCGCAACTCTGCAGTCTCTGAAAAACGATCCGGCAACAGCAAATATTCCAGTGATTTTTCTGACGGCCAAAGCCATGGAAGAAGAATTGAGCAGGCTGAAGGAATTAGGGGCAGCTGGAGTGCTCGTCAAACCGTTCGATCCAATCATGCTGCCCAACCAAGTCACATCTCTGTTGACTGCATTTTGCAAAGGTGAAGTACGTGGCTAAGATTCTCCTGGTTGAAGACGATTTGGATATTGCCACCATTGTTTCGCGCTGGCTGAAACACGAGAATCATCTTGTGGAAACAAGCAAGGATGGTCAAGACGCAGCCATGAAATTAAAGCTCAATCAATATGATTTGATAATCCTTGATTGGATGCTGCCACAAATAACCGGTGTGGAAATTTGCCAAAAATTTCGCGCCGGTGGCGGTACAACACCAATATTGCTCCTCACAGCTAAAAGCACTATTGAGAACAAAGAAACAGGACTGGATTCCGGTGCCGATGACTATTTAACCAAGCCATTTGATTTGAAGGAGCTTTCAGCCCGTGTGCGGGCATTGCTACGCCGGGCAGGGGCTGTCGCCAGCAAGACCCTCAAAATAGGAGACTTAAGCCTGGATACTGAATTGCACCAACTACTTGTGGGGGAAAACCAAATTACCCTCAATCCAAAAGAATTCGCCCTTTTGGAGTTCCTCATGCGCCACCCCAACCAAATCTTCTCCGGCGAAGCCTTGTTAAGCCGAGTCTGGCAATCAGACGCTATGGCATCGACAGACACGGTGAGAGCGCATATCAAAAACCTGCGCAAAAAGATTGATCAACCGGGCAAAGTATCACCCATTGGTACTGTTCACGGGCTGGGTTATAAGATCGAAGCTTAAATCTTCCGGCAACCTTATACAGTTCACACAAATTTCACGGGGTCTCATTAAGCTCAAGTATGTGAGGCCGCTGAGGCCTGCATGGGGTATTCTAAGCAGGAGGGTTTTGTATTTAATTTAATACAACATGGTTTTCCGCTTCCGTGTGATTTTGGGGCTCTTCGTACTTGCCAAAATAGCTAGCCCGCCCGCCAAGCTGTAAAGTCTGTACTAATCTACGATGAGTCCCTAAGTGTCAATCAAACCTCCCTCTCTGCCAAGCCAGCGCAGTAGGTTCAAGAGGTTTGATTGTTTTTTAGGGCCTTTTTTTGATGCTACACTTCTCTGGTGCAAGAGAAGAAAAACAACTTCGGCAAACAAGTCCTAGGCATAGCCTTTGCCCTTATCCTATTGTGGGCGGCTTTTGCCGGCAGCGACCCGCAGAAACTTTGGCATTACATTCAAGGCATCCAGCCGCTTTACCTATTGCCCATATTTATCCTGGCTGTTTTAGGTCACCTGCTCAGAGCCTGGCGCTGGCGCATTTTACTTGCCCCTTTAAGTGACAAGCCAATTGGCTTATTTAACGCCTTTACGGCAGTGATGATTGGCTACGCCGTCAACATCATCATTCCTAGAGGCGGGGAGATAGCTCGTATCGTATCCTTGTCCCGTTCCGAAAAGCTTCCCTGGGCAGGGATCCTGCCAACAATGTTCATTGATCGCATTTTGGACATTGCCGCCCTGGTTATCCTGCTGGCCATAAGCCTGGCTTTTTTGCCACCCAACTTAGGCTGGGACATAACCTGGCTCAAGCCCTGGGGTGTCATTCTGGCAGCAGCAGCCCTTGCTGGACTAATTTGCTTGCCGTTTGTCGGCCGGCTTCTTACTTATATACTCAATCTGGAATTGATCAAACAGAAAATTCCGGCCAAGTTTGTTGAAATTGGCACTAAATTGGCCTCTGAATTTGAACAAGGCACTAGATGTCTGAAAAACCCATTAGCCTATCCAGAAATTGCTCTTCTTTCAGCGGCTATTTGGTTTACTTATTGGGCTGGCTTTTACTTAATGCTCATGTCCTTTGGTTTAACCGCACAGGTGAGCTTACTCAATTCCCTTATAGTCTTTACCATTGGCTCTTTTGGCGTGCTTGTACCCACGCCAGGCTCAGTTGGTAGCTACCACTTCCTGGTCAGCCAAGCACTGGTAATTATCTGCGGCATCAACCGCGATCAAGCATTGGCTTTTGTCAGCCTGTTGCATCTGTTTACCTTCATGCTCGTGCCACCATTAGTGGCCTTCGTCTTAGTAACGATTGCCTCAGTGCGCCAGGGTAAGAACAACCAAGTTCAGGGTTGAACACCGGCACCGTCGGCAGCTGCACAGGTGACAATCTTCAAGCCCTGGGCAGCAGTTGTTTTGGTACCTACCTGGGCGGTGAATTCCAAACGCACGGCTGAAGGCAATTGCTCGATTTTTATCTTCTGTTGTTTGCCGTCTTTGATAATTTGTCCACAACTGACAAAGGCGGCAGGCAAAGTCAGACGCGATGGGGCAACATTGCCGTTCACCGGAGCCGGCAAGGGAAATAGCTTGAATTGCAGATCACCATCTTCATTGGGCAAGCGAGCATCAATGTTGGCAACATACAAATTACTGGATTCTTGAATATAACTACGGTCTTTGTCGTACTCAATGAGAGCAGGATTGCCTGCCGACACTTCGACATTGGATTGCACATTTTTTATATAGCCAATATCTAAATTACTGAGCTTAGGTGCCTGAGCACTCATGCCGGCCACATTTAGTTCCTTTTGTCCCCTAACGCTTAGCTGTGTAGTTTCTACTTCTTTGATGGCATTGCGAACATTTGCCTGCAACAACATTTCACGCTGATCATCCAACATCATGGCATTATTGCGTGCTTCATTGAGAAGCTGCTGGGCTAATGGTTCCAGATGCTTATAACCCAAGGCATTGGCTCGATTGTAGGTTTGCCTAGAGGTAAATACCAATTCCCTGCAGCGGGCGACAATGTTGTTCATTCTGCCACTTTGGTCCTGGGCATTCAGCGCTTTGGCAGTTTTCAGAGCCAAGCTTTCCGATGAGTTTTGCATACTCGACTTCATCAGCTGCGGAAACAGGAATATAAACATGACAAAGATGGTCCCTATCATAATCAGCCCGGATACCATCGTCAGGACAAGCATGTTGCCCGCTTCCGACCGGACATGTCTTACCGAATTTGATCTTCCCATGGGCGCCTGCCATCTCTAGAAATGCACTATAGATATAACATTCTACTATCTAAGTAGCGCTTAAGCACACATGTTATGATTGACTTCCCTGCTACAGATTGGGAAGACAAATGATTCGTGCCAAGACGCGCAAGAAAGGACAGCAGCTAGCTGACTTTTCTGTTGCCTTTGGTTTCTTCATCATCTTTGTCGTTCTGCCTTTGATTAACCTCGGCGTAGTCCCTGTCCGATTTCTTATGGCTCAATCATCAGTCGGCAGCTTCATAAAACAGCTCTCTCTTTGTGAATCGATGAGCGAAGCTTTTAAGAAGGTAAAGGCAGATAATGAGATCGAGAAAATGCTTAACTCTATCGGCGGCACCCATGTCAAGTCCGTCAGACTGGCGATCGTTATCAATAGCCAAAAGAAGCTTGGCAATCAAACAGAAGTAGATAAGCAAAGATCTATTCCTAAAACTTGGTTGCCCGATGGCGAAAATTGTCCGTGCCAATACATGATTAAGCTAAGCGCCGATATGGAGATAGAACCGCTCATTACTTTGCCCAAAGTCGGTGGCGGTATTCCAGGACTAAATGCCCCATTCGCCCTTACCATTACAAACATTGCCCCCTGGGAAAACCTGGGTGTCAATCCGGCAACACAACAATATTTCCTCAACGAATAACTTCAACCATGAACAGACGACTAATTATTTTTTCTACTTTACTCCTCGTGCTATCAGCAGCACTTTTGATTTTGCGCGAACCGAAATGCCAAGCCAGCAGCGCCCGCGATTTCGACTGGACAATTACAGTAACCACCGAAGAATTGAAAGACTATTTCACATTCCCAGGCAACAACCTCAATCCAATAGTCAAGGTTAAGGTCGTCTACCAAGACAAGAAAACAACCAAGGGCGAAGAGGTTACTTATGAAGACATGTACTTCAGGGGCTGCGAAGCTGTTGGCTTAAGGCGCTACAGCGTCCTCAACATCAACAATACCGGACTAGGAGCAATTCGCATTGCCCACAAGAATGGTGATGCCGGCTCAGGTGAAACGTGCGCGGCAGCCAATGCCATCACCAGGCTTTTGCTTGATACATACATTTTAGGAGATGCACCATCTGTGGTGCTCGTTCCACGCACCTCGTTTTCAGCCATCGCGCAAGACTTACATAAGGAAAATTTCTTTCCCTTTGACAGCAACGCCAATGAGGCAGTGCCGGCTTCCATTATTCTTTCACTGGCATCCGAGCCGGACGGCAACCGTCAAAGTATGTACTACAACAGCGGCAATTAAACGCCTGTTTGGCAACGTGGGCAGAAGTGAGATGAGCGGCCGCCTAGTTTGACTCGTTTAATTAGGCGCCCGCACTTGTGGCAGGCTTCTCCATTTCTTCCATAGACAAGCGCTTCATTCTGGTAATTTCCGTTTATGCCTTCACTATCCTTGTAGTCGCGGATGCTTGAGCCACCGGCAATTATTGCTTGATTCAAAACATGCTGAATATTTTCCACCAGACGCTGAAGTCTCTTAGCATTAATGTTGGCGGCCGGCGTTTGCGGGTGAATACCCGAGAGAAACAACACTTCGTCAGCATAAATATTACCAATGCCGGCAATCAATGCTTGATCTAATAATGCCGTCTTAATTGCTTGCCGGCGTCCGGAAAACTTTTCCTGCAAGTACTTGCTGCTCAAATCCGTTAAAGGCTCCGGTCCCATTTTTGTCAAAGCCGGAATTAATTCAGCAAAACTGCTTCCTTGTTTTACATACCACAGCCTTCCAAATACACGCATATCTTCGAAATGCAGTTCTTTGCCGGAAGTCATTTTGAACAGCACTCTTAGGTGTTTGTCCTTTGCCTCTTTCTTGGTTTTCACCACAAGACAACCAGACATGCGCAAGTGGCAAGCCATGCCGCTGCCGTCATCAAAATGCATCAACAGGTATTTGCCGCGCCTGACAAACTCGGAAAACATGTGGCCAGGCACAAGCTTGGCAAATTGTTTTGCTGAAGGATGAGCAATAGACTGGGTACGCAAGACAACTACCTCGGCAATGCGCTCGCCGGCAAGGGCTTTTTCAAGCCCGCGCAAAACACACTCTACTTCCGGCAATTCCGGCACAGGCGCATCCTTAAATGAAGAAAAAGCCTATAGACAAGATAACGTAAACAGCCAGCAATTGCAGTCCTTCCAACCAATTGCTCTCACCGTCTAGAACAACCAGAGGCAGGATTATGACGGAAAGTCCGACAGCGGCTACTTCACCCAGCGTGAAGTTGAGGTTCATTGGTTGACCCAACATCCAGCTGGCAAAGACAAGCAGCGGCGCTACAAACAAAGCTATCTGTGCCCCTGAGCCGAGCGCTATTTGTATGGCTAAATCCATGCGGTTTTTCATCGCCATGAGGACTGCCGTTGAATGTTCAGCGGCATTACCAATAATAGCCACCAAGACAACACCGACAAATACTTTTGTCATACCCAGCGTCTGCGCAGCCGACTCCACTGCATGCACCAGCGCTTCCGACAAGCAAGCAACAACGATTGTCGACACGGCTAAAACAATTAGCGAACGTCTAACCGACCAGTGTTTGGCACCAAGTGCTTCCTCGGCTTCTGAATCAGCTTCAGCAGCACGAGTAAATAAGTGGTGGTGCGTCTTTAGCGAAAACCAGAGGCTGGCAAAATAAGTAACGAACAAAACAATAGCAATGGTCAAAGCAATTTTGGCTTGACGGCCTACATGCACGGCATCAGTTGGTGCGGTAAAAACAGCCGGCACAATTAGACTAATGGCTCCCAATCCACAAAGTGTGGCCAAGGTTGTAGCAGCTGTCTTATTAAAAGTCTGTGTCTGGTGACGCAATCCACCACAAAAAATAGAGAGTCCCAAAACAAGCAAGACATTGCCAACGATAGAACCGGTAATGGAAGCTTTCACAACTTCCGGCAAGCCGGCTCGCAGCGCGGAAAAGGCAATTATCAGTTCGCAGGCATTCCCGAATGTAGCATTGAGTAGTCCACCAGGTCCTTCACCAAGTCGTTCGCCCAAATACTCGGTTGCCCGTCCCATTAGTCCAGCTAAAGGAATGATGGAAACGGCGCAAAAGCCAAAAATAAGCACCGGCGCCCAATGTAAAAAATGAGCAAGGAAAGCCAGAGGCACAAAAATGAGTAACCAATTAAGCATTGGTATATTGTAACGCTCCGGTCCGACGACCCGCAGGGTCGTCTCCTTGCTACCGCTCCACCTTCGCTTGCCGTCCGGCAACCCTAGAGCGCGCCGCTGTGGATTGCTCACCGCAACCCTTGCTTTGCTCCATGCTGTCAACCCATGTCAAGCAGGACCAGGTTCCAGACTTGTAAATAACCTTAATGGGGGCTTCTACGAGACGTTATACCTGGCAAACATCAGGGTTTCGTGGCATACTACCCCCACTAATTTGACAATAGAATTGATCTGAAAAGGTCAGGAGGTTATCTGAATGGTGACGGTGAAGCCGGTTGAAATTCCAGGCATGGAATGTGAAACACCACACTTCTTGGATGCCCAACGACAGCTGGACGAAATAGCTCTGGAAATGGGTCTTGATCCCGAGCTGCACGAGCGCCTGCGTTATCCCAAGCGTGCCCTTATCGTCACCGTCCCGGTGCGCATGGATAACGGCACGGTGAGAACCTTCACCGGCTATCGCGTGCAGCACGACGTCAGCCTCGGGCCAGGCAAGGGCGGCATCCGCTTCCATCCAGAAGTTAACCTCGGCGAAGTTTCAGCATTGGCTATGTTAATGACCTGGAAATGTGCCCTGATGGGTCTGCCTTATGGTGGCGCCAAAGGTGGCATTCGCTGCGAACCATGGAATCTTTCCATTGGCGAACAAGAAAGACTAACCAGACGCTACACATCCGAAATTATCAATATCATCGGGCCGGATAAAGATATTCCAGCACCAGATATGTACACCAATGAGCAGACCATGGCTTGGATCATGGACACCTATTCCATCAACGTCGGTCATACAGTACCGTCCGTTGTTACCGGCAAACCGGTTTCCATTGGCGGTTCGCTGGGCAGACAGGAAGCCACCGGTCGTGGTGTTGCTTTCTGCGTACACCGTGCCTGCTTGGAGTTTGGTATCACTGATAAATCTCCGTCAGTTGTAGTACAAGGATTCGGCAATGTCGGTGGCGTAGCTGCTAGACAATTGTTTGATTCCGGATACAAAGTTGTTGCCGTCTCTGATGTACACGGCGGCATCTACAATCCCGACGGTATCGACATTCCTCGACTGCAGGCTTACATCTCCGAGATGGGTCGCGTAGAAGGCTTCAGCAATTGCAAAAATGTTTCCAATGCTGAACTGCTCACCTTGCCTTGCGATGTGCTTGTTCCAGCCGCACTGGGCAACCAAATCCACGAAAGAAACATGACCGACATCAAGGCAAAAATTATCGTCGAAGGCGCCAATGGTCCTGTTGGTCCGGAAGCCGATCATTACTTGCACGAAAAAGGTATCTTGATTGTGCCGGATATTCTGGCCAATGCCGGCGGTGTAACCGTCAGCTACTTCGAGTGGGTACAAGGCTTGATGCACCTGTTCTGGTCGGAAGACGAAGTAAATAAGCGCCTGGAAGAGATTATGGGCAGAGCCTGCGATCAAGTATTCGCCATGGTTAAGAAGACCGGACTGCGTCCCAGAATGGCCGCTCTCCGCTTAGCCGTCAGCCGCCTGGCTGAAGCGAAGAGGCTCAGGGGTCTATACCCATAGACCGGAAGTCGGTTAACAAACAAAAGGCTGCCTGACTGGCAGCCTTTTTTATTGGTCTACCTGCCCCAACCCACGAAAAGCTCGGATTTGCTGTAGCATGAAGATAGGCACGGGAACTCACACAATAGGAGTATGCCCATGAGAGCCAAATTGCCAGCCGGTGAAGTCAGAGAAGCAGGGCACTACTTGTGCCAAGCCTGCCAGACGGTATTTATTTATGAAACAGGCATCCTGTCTTGTACTAACTGCAAGAAGTTAGATCCTCAAGAACTCATCCCCGTCTATATGGAAGATGACCAGGATGAGGAAGATATGTACTCGAAAGATGACTGGAGCTCCGGCGACTAGCCAATGCCTGATAATCAATTAGAGATAGGCAAGGCCATTTTAAGTCTTGTAGTCGGTGACATTACGCGGCAAGACGTAGAGGCAATTGTTAACGCTGCCAACACTTCGCTAATGGGTGGCGGTGGCGTCGATGGCGCCATTCATCGAGCCGGCGGCCCATCCATATTAGAAGAGTGCAAAAGAATAAGAGAAGAAAGTGGACGTTGTCCAACCGGACAAGCAGTCATCACCGGTGGTGGCAACCTAAAGGCTCGTTTTGTCATTCATGCTGTCGGACCTGTTTGGCATGGCGGCGGCGCTAATGAAGCAACAGTTCTTGCCGGCGCTTATAGAAATAGCCTGCAACTGGCAGCCGGTGCCGGAGTTTTGTCAGTGGCCTTCCCCTCCATTTCGACAGGCGCTTATGGATATCCTGTCGCACTCGCTTCAGCGATTGCTCTGACAACTGTCAAAGACTTCTTGCGTCAAGACAGTTCAATTACCGAAGTTCGCTTCGTGCTTTTTGATGAGCACACTTACGACGTTTACCGAGACGCACTCAAAAAAGTGGGTACTCAGCTCAAACCCTGATTGTTATCCGGTCTTAAACTTTGCGGGTTTGTTTGATTCGCGTCGAATCTTGCTTGAATGGACCCTCGCCCACTCTATAGAGTTCTATTTCCGGCACCAGCGTTTCTGGATATTCATGCCATGCTTCACGGAAGTCCGCATTTAAGTCCACCAACCGGCTGAGCATGGATTCAGAAAACCGTTTTCTCAGTTCCTCGGTAGGCTCGGTTTCCAACTCAAATATAAAGCGTGGTCTGACTGCACCATTGGCACTTTCTGATAAGGATTGACAAAACGATTTAGTAATTTGGGCCAATTCCGGCTCAGCATACAGACATTGCTCCAGATCTTCCGGATAGATATTGGCTCCCATCACACTAATTGTGAAATCACGTCGCCCGTAAATCCAAAGGAATGGCATCCTCAGACTGCGGCGAGTCTTTGGAGTCACTAAATCCTCAATGTCATAACCCACAGCAGCCAACGACCTCTGCATCTCATCAAATTGCATAACGCCGCCCTCATCGTGAACGTTATAACGGATCCTCGGACACAATAGTGATGAACGTGTAATGGTGAAAACCACTTCCCGGTTGTCGTTAACTTCAATGTAATGCATGAGGGGATTAAACTGAAACACCATAGGCAATCTTGAATCGTTGCCGAAAAGCTTGTTGCGCACTTCCTCATTGTTGCGCGCCAAACGTCGAATGGCTACAGAAAGCGGGGTTTCGCCACACATACCAATTTCAAGATCGGTAGCACCATAACCGCTATACACGCGCTGGAATCGTTGCAGAAGATAATCGCGCAGCCCTTCCGACATCCCTTCACCACCAACCAGGGCATTGAGGTGATACTCATGAATAGGAAAACCTTTGGCTTGCGCTGCGTCAATCAGCTGTTTCAAGAAAGGCGGGTATCCCAAAATCAGATACGGGTACTGCGGTCCAAAGAATGCCAGGGTTTTAAATATTTTGTCGAGATCCGGTCCTGTGTTTTTCACAACACCATTCCGTTGCAGTGCAATTCCCATATTGAGCCCCGTAGCCCAGGCTCCCATAGAAAAAGCGTTAATTGTAATCCAGGGGTTCGAACCAAAACAGTATCTAGCGAAATAACTAATAAACTGATGACTGTGGTGCCGCTCCGGCAGGCTGCGCACCCAATTGTACGGAGTTCCAGTGCTCCCTGACGACTCATCTATCATAGTGTCGCAATCGGGAAGTCTTCCGCCCACACAGCGGCTCTCCGTGGGAAAGGCTTTGATGTATGAATCCTTATCAGTTTCCGGAATTGTGCCGCCATTTAAGCCCTGCTTAGCTATGAATTGCTTGTAGGCAGGAACCTCTTTCACAGCGCGAAAGAAAGCGCGGCGGGCCCGAATGCGGCTGCTCCAATCCAAATAGGCCGGCGACAATCTTTCAAATGCCCAAAGAAAAGTGTCGTAGTTCAACGAGATCGCATACAAAAGAAGATCGCGCGGACCAAGAGCCAAAAATTGCAGTCGCTCCCACAACGAAGGCTTGGGTTGATTATCGTTCACAAGATTGTTGTTTCATGAGGAAATAGTAGCCACTGTTTGAACATTATACCCAGTGCGCTCAAATGCTGATTATCAGCCGGTTTCAGGTAGTCAAAAGAAAATATTCAGAACCTATTAAGAGCGCATAAAAACTGCACCTTTTTAACGCCCGCAATACCCACCTAGATATATCTAACCTGTATGCAATTATTCCAGTTTGGATATTTTTGACAGCTTGACACCGAGTTCAATCAACAACATCCTTATACAAAACTGGCTGTGTGGGTTTATGACTGAGCATTTCGACTTAATCGAATATCAACAGATGGCACGAGAAATGACCTGCCCGAAAAAGCTCTTTGCTCTTTGGGAAGAAGTTTGTTACCGCTATGACCACCGCGAAATTGGCCGCTACGAGCTTGAAGAGATGAAGGTGGTTATCTGGCCGAATTTGAAAGCTTTGTCGGCGCTGAGAAGCATCGTCAACGGCACCGCCACCGGCGTCAGACAAACTCGACAGCAGAGCGGCTAAGCAACGTCCAAAGTTCTTTTGACCAGCGAATCGCTATCTTTTAAAACTGCCAAAGCGTGTTCATATACAGCTAACTTCAGAAACGTCTGATAC
>SBAT01000250.1 GCA_005240105.1 Chloroflexota bacterium | reverse complement strand
CAACAGTCCTTACGCCAGTCGTGATGGCATCCTGGCTAAAGTAATTGTTTTCCCGGGAGATTCCACAGTAGTTGTCGGTGAGCAGATTGTCTTTGGTACGCGCGCTATAGAAGGAACTTTGCCTGGAGAGTTCAAGCCAGAATGGAAAATTACCGGCGATGCTCACAAAGCAACAATTGACAGCAATGGAACAGCCGTATTTCCAGAGCCCGGCGAGGTAACGGTTGAAGCCGTAATTCCTGGTATTGCTAAGTCGGAAAGTTTTGGTTTCATCAGCAGCTTGGGCAAAGTTTCCAAAGGACTTGAACTTTTGCAGCCGGCCAATTGGGACAACTTGTTCTTGATTCTAATGTTTGGTGCCACCATGTACCTCTCGCAGAAACTAATGGTGCAACCACAGTCGGCCAATGCAGATCCGGAACAGGTGATGATCCAAAAACAGACACAACGCACAATGCCTATCGCCCTAACCGGCATGTTCTTCTTTATCCCGCTTCCTTCCGGCGTATTTCTTTACATGGTTATTTCGAACATCATCCAAAGCGCGCAGACTTGGTTCATTATGCGCAAGCCGGCCCCGGCAATAATCGATGTTCTAGGTGATGGACCGCCGGCCAAGTCTTCTAAGAATGCGGAAGGCGTGGTAATCGATGTAGTTGCCGACGATAATGGCGGAACTAGCAAAGAAGAAGGCAAGAAAAAGAAGAAAAAATCGCCAAAGAAATAAATGCTTGGAAGTAGCATTCAGGAAGTAAACTTAGGAGTACTAGATAAGGAACTTTAGTGATGTCAGAAGTTGCACACACAGAAAATCCAAAAGAACATCTGGAAAAAATACTTTCGATACTGGAGATTCAGGCAACAGTCAGCGAAAAGCCTGTCGACGAATCAACCACCTGCTATCACATTGATTGTCAGGATACGGATGCCAAACTTTTAATCGGTCGTAAAGGACAAGCTCTAGAGGCTCTGCAATTCTTGCTGCGCCAGATGTGCCGCACAGGACTTGCTGAAGAAGCTCATATCATTATTGATGTAATGGACTACCGCACCAGACGCGAGCAGTCAATAATCGATCGCGCCAAGCGCGGAGCAGTCGCTGTTTGCAACGGCGAGTACGAAGAATACGAATTACAACCAATGAGCGCTTTCGAAAGACGCTTAGTCCACAACTACCTACAAGAACACTTCCCAGATCTGGCATCGCAAAGCCGCGGAATGGGTCCAAACAGACACATTGTGGTAAGTTATGCCGGTCTACCTGAAGACAGACCAGCCGGCGAAACGGCATCTGAACCGGCTATTGAAGAAGACGACTTCCACGCCGATGAATCCGAATCAGCCGAAGACGGAAATTAGTCACACCAGTCGAGGCATTTTGCTCGACCGAGCCGTCCGGAAATATAGTCAGCAAGTCCTAAATATTCTGCTCTTAGTTGTTTGCGACCAATTGGTCCGCGAAAGGGCAAAACAAGAGCATGACGGAGCAAGTGTCCGGCTATGGAAAGCAGCGCCGGCCATCTAGAGGGCCCTTTCAAATAGCGGCGGAAAAACAACAGCCTGTTGCGCGTGTAGTAGTAGGCTCGCCAAAAGCGACGCTTACCCTCGGTAGAAGCTCCCCCTACATGCTCTACTTTTGCAGCGGGCACAAGTAGGCATTTCCAGTCGGCCAATCGAATACGGTGGCAGAGATCAGTGTCTTCAAAATATAGGAAGTAGTTCTCATCAAATAGCCCCGACTCGGCAAGTGCGGTGGACCGTAAAAGCAAATTGCTTCCTGATAACCACTCACAGTCGACAACGGAAGCACCGTCCGGAACGTCACGCCGGAGATAGGTTTTTGCTTTGGCGAAATCAATCTCACCTCGGCCAGATGCGGCAAATGTTTCACCGGCCCCCGTCAAAACCATGCCGCTTAAGGCGCCCGCCTTGTGGTTATTGGAGCCGGCTTCCAAAAGGAGCTCCAGGCTGTCCATGCCCACTTTTGTATCGTTGTTTAAAAGCCAAATCCAATCGGCTCCGTGGTCCAGGCAGTATTTAATGCCGGCATTGCAACCGCCGGCAAAACCCTGGTTTTCGGTCAAGCGCAATATTTCAGCTTCCGGATACTGGCGGCTGATAGTCTGGCTGTCGTCGGTGTCGGAGCCGTTATCAACAACAAGTATGTGGAAATCCCGGAAAGTCATGGCCCGCAAAGAGTTCAGGCAGGCGAGTGTATGCTGTAGCTCCTGCCAATGAAGGATCAGGGCGTAAACTTTGCCGGCTTTATTGTTTATAGACATTTCTTGATTTCTAATTTAGGAGCGACAACTTCGGGTTGATAGTATAGATTGGTAATACTAAGTGCCCGTCTGGAGATTGTCTCATGGCAGAGTCTGATATTCCAAACCGTCCCGGTGATGATGCTAATCCAGCGTCGAGAAGGCGTGGGCACCTAAATAATTTCTTTGAAGCCCTGAAGTTTATCAATGACGCTTCGGTTACCGAGTCTGTACGCCAAAGGTTTTCCGATTACGTATCTATTGGATTAGTAGTGCTTTGCGTGCTCAGCTTGGTAGCTGCGGTAGCTCTGCCTGTTGCTGCCGGACTGAAGCTTCTGCCGCTCTTGTGCACGGTTGCTGCCGTGGTCTTCTACATGGTCAACCGTATGGGCATTATAGTGAGTATGACGGCCCGTCAGGCTCTTATCGTCTGGCAAATATTGATAGCAGCATTCTGGTTGGGCGTCACAAGTTCAATGTTGGTGATGATGTCCTGCATTTACTTCTTGGGTCAGGGTACTGGACGCTAAGTCGAGCTTGAAACAACTTCAGTTTGTTGTACTTCTGCCGTTTGTAGTCTTTTTTCTGGCAGCGTGCAGCGGTGGTGTCAATCGCTCACAGCAAATAGTTTTTGGCGCACCCTGGGAACCAATTTCCTTCCACCCTCAGCGCGGGCTTGATTCGGCCTCGTATTATGCACAGACGCTTGTATACGAAGGACTTATTTCATACGACGAAAACTTGAATTTTGTGCCGGCGCTTGCCGAATCTTTTAGGGTGTCTCCGGATGGGCGGCAATATGTTTTTTCTTTGAGATCTAATCTCTATTTTTCAGATGGGCAAAAACTTGGTCTTACTGATGTTCTGGACACCCTCAATATCGCCAGAGCAAAAGAATCCCCCTATCATGCCGATTTTGCAGATATTGAAAAGATAGAAGAGCGCTCCAAGCAGACTCTAGTGCTGCACTTATCCCGCCCCTGCGCTCCTTTGCTTAGTCGCTTAGTCGAATTGCGCATTTTGCCCAGTAGCATAGCCAAGTCCGCCGACAAAGGTACATCTAAGCTTGCCAACAAGCCAGTCGGAGCAGGACCCTTCTATCTTTCTCATTGGAGATCAGGACTGGAGCTTGTTTTTAAACGCAACCCGTATTATTGGGGTAACGATGTAGGCAAAGGAGCCAAGTGTGAGGAGCTTGTTTGGCGAGTAGTGCCGGACAAATACCTAATGGCTCTAGCACTTAAGAACAAGGAATTAGACATAGCACAGGTTGATGCCGCAAGCTGGCAACACCTCTTGCGCAAGACAGGACTGAAACTTGGTTACTTCAATGGTTCACGCACTGTTTATTTGGCTTTCAATTTAGAACGAGTACCGTTTCAAAATGCTCAGGTGCGTCAAGCCGTTTCCAAGGCTATCAACAAACAGGTATTAATAGATAAGCTGTACGAAGGATTTGCAGTGCCGGCAACCAGTGACTTTATTGCCTCCAGTTGGGTGTTCAACAAGAAAGCAATTGCTTGGCCATATAAGCCGGAAGAATCAGTCAGTATGCTCAAAGGTCTTGGCATAAGCAATCTGGCATTTTCAATTCTCACAGTCAGCGACTATCAAGATCAAGCGCTTATCATTGCCGACAATTTGCGCAAGGCTGGTATTAAAACAGAAGTGCATATTGCCGAGTACGCAACGCTTCGCCAACGCTACTTAAAGAAAGGACAATTTCAGACCTGTCTTTTGTCTCGTTCGGTAGGTCCTGATCCGGAATGCATTCTCAATTGGGGCAGTGGCGGCTCGTTCAATTTTTGTCGTTTTCACGATAAGCAAATGGATAAGCTATTGGACGTTGGACGGCGCAGCATGGCGTCTTCTGTGCGCCGACATACATATGAAGAGATTCAGACCATTCTGTCCCGCGAGCAGCCCTTTGTCTTTATTCTGCAACCAAATCTTTTAATTGCTCATCAAGCCGATATCACGGCTGTGTCAGCAGGCTCAAACCAGCCATTGCCCTGGGACAACCCGGTTTTTAGGGCAAAGTATTGGTCAAAGCGCTAGTGCCTTGTCATTCCGACCGAAGGCGCCGAAGTGGAGGAATCTCTCCGTGTTTTAGACGATCGCCGAGAAGTCGTTGAGATCCTTCGCTCTGCTCAGGATGACGGACGTCTTCTCAAGGCGATGACAGGCTGATAAAGATTGTCCCAAAATACAACAAGAGCGGGCACTGCCCGCTCTTGTCTTGTAGCTTACTCTTTAGTTCTTTTCGAGAGCCCGGATGTGCTCAACAACGCCTATTACTTAGCGATTGTTGTGCAGAGTGGCTTGTCACCCAGGTGCTCGTGATACCAGCGGATTGCCCTAGCCATGCGGCGAATTGCATGCTTTCTGGCGCTCGGAATCGAGTATGCCGGTGGTGTGAGATGGAAGTAACGACCTTCATCTCCACAGGCTTGACCGAACGCTGGTAAGAGTGCTGTTGAAGCCATTGCAATGGCTAATACTGTTTGTTTCATGAAACGATCTCTCCTTTACGGACCTCTTTGAAAATTTTCAACCGAGCTCTCTTGCATTTTACTACTGCTTTGACTAACTGAATATTGTCAAGGCCAGTGTTTGTTACTAGTTATTCCCATTAATTTACTATTTTTCATTACTGGTATACATACGAGGTTTTCAAGTAGAATTATTGGGCAAACTTAACAATGGATGGCAAGTGCCAGCCGGATTGTTATCAGAACCAGTATTGACCTTGGCTAAAAAACCTAATGACACCTTGACGAAGTTGCCGCCGCCCTCAATTGATCGCGGTGAGGTTTTAAAGTGGTTTGTGAATAACTTCGGCTTTTATGGCGGTTCTGCCCGAGGCTTGTTTATCTCTGATTTTGCCGAAGCCGACGAAGCAGTACTTGAGTCGGCCATTATTGAGTTGAAGTCGCGCAAACCCGTTTTTGTGACGACGGGGGAGATTTTTTACAAACAAGCCGAACATCTCTGGGAGCAGTCAGGTGCAGATGCCCATTTTGCCCAGCCGGTCTTGAGCCCGATAGAAAATGACTTGGCCAGTAAGGACCTGGTAATTATTCGCGATCTTGAACCACCCAACAATCAAGCGCAGCTTTGGTACTTCTACAACCACCTCGTCTATCCGCGCGCTATGCGCGGCTTAACAACTGTCATTACGACCAATAGAGGCTATGAAGAATTCATGGCCATGGGCGCTAACTTAGAGGATGAAAGGTTTTGTGGGCGCCCTTTGACGTTTGAAAAATGTCTCTGGTTGATAGAGGCAAGCATGGTCAATTTGTCTCTTTTTGCTATGCTTCGCGATAGCGGATTGCCGCCGATGCTGAAGGATGAGTACTATCTCTGGATGTCTCTGTCAGAAAGGGGGCTTACAGCCACACCACAGCAAGTCTTTGAAGACTATTTGCTCGATTTAGCAATAGTTATGCCAGATAGAAAAATTGATATTGAATGTGGTGGTACCAGTTGGCTTGATGGAAGCCTCACTACTGAAGACAAGCCGCGTTATGATCGCTTGTTTGCGGAGGGCTGGCAGGTCCTGCGTTTCACAACAGCAGAAATTCTGAATAACTATAACGGCTGTGCAGAAGTGGTGCAGGAGTTGAGCCTGACTGGTAAGAAACGCAAAAAGCCAGGACGCTTAATAAGCAGCCTGACTGATTTAGCCTTACCGCTTACTCTGCCGGCTACGATGGTCGAAGATGTTGTAGAAAGTGCTGCGATTAACCACGGTGGCGGTCGAGCCGCTTTGGTGGGTGCAGCCGGCACGGGAAAAACAACTTGTATAGCTGAAAGAATTGTGCACCTTTTGGATCAAGGTGTAGACGCCGGCAACATTCTTGTCTTGTCGTTGGACAAGGAGACGATGTCTCCCGTTCAGTCTTTGCTGAAGTCCCGACTCGATAGCGAATTGTTTGAAAAGCTTTCTCTTTATTCATGGAAGCAATTAGGAGAGAAAATCTTAAGTGAAAATCTATCGGCCATAAAACGAAAAACATCGCTGAAAGTAGAGGCGCATCCGCATAAAGTTTTGCAGCGCTTGCTTGTAAAACACCTGAAAGAGCTAGACCCGGCGGTTGTGGATTTGTCTACAGGATTGGATGAATTTACGATATCCAGCATTATAGCTCTCTACAAAGCGCGCTTGATTTCGGCCAAGAAAGCCAAAGATGACGCGCGAGATAAGATGTCCGAAATTGTCGCTAAGATCTATCTGGCGTACGAAGAACAACTGCAAAGATCAAATAAGATAGACGAGGGTGATT
>SBAT01000038.1 GCA_005240105.1 Chloroflexota bacterium | reverse complement strand
TCTAAACATCTAACACTCATTCTTTTGGTGGTCGGTTTTATTGGTTTGGTCGCTTTGATCCGCATCTATTGGGGCGGAGAGCAAGGCGTGATGTGTGTCTGGAAAACGCAGCCTAGCTTCGTTGACACCGTCGTATACATTCCGGAAGTAACAGCTCTACCGAAAGAAGATCTTGTCAAGGATCACCCAGGAGTCTGGGAACAGCTCGTAGTCATGGATTTGGTCAACGAAGAGCATGAAGCTAAGCTGGCGCAAATTCGCCAGAAGCGCATGCGCCGTTTTAGTAAGTCTGCCAAGGTAGCCAATGCTAAAAGTCCGGCAGCCAAAGAGGCTAATGGCAAACCAGCCGCTAAGACTACCGAAACCAAGACTGCAGCTACGGAAAAAACAACTACCAAAGAAACTCATTAGTTTTTATAGGTAGATTTTCAATTACAAGCTAGTTATTATGGACATCCTTGATAACTAGCTTCTTTGTGCCTATGCGCAATTAGACCATGCTTTTTAACTCAATCCAGTATGCAATATTTCTGCCAATAGTCGTGGCGCTTTTCTGGGTAATCCCACAGCGTTTCCGCGTGTATTTGCTTTTGGGAGCCAGCTATCTCTTCTACATGAGCTGGCGCCCGGTCTACATCGTGCTTATCCTTGGGTTGACAGTCTTCAACTACTTCCTTGGTCTGGCAATTGCCAATTCTGAAAATAGCAAGAAACTTTGGCTGACCATTAGTGTCGTTGGCAATTTGGCCACATTGGCATTTTTCAAATACGCGTTTTTCTTGGACGATACCATTGCCTCGCTTCTTAAACCATTAGGTCTTACTTTTCCAAAAATCCCGTTCGACATTATTTTGCCGTTGGGGATATCTTTCTTTGTTTTTGAGTTCATCCACTACGTCGTAGACATTTATCGTGGTGGACAACCGGTTAAGTCTTTCCCCGGCTTTGCTCTTTTTGCTTCGTTCTTCCCAACGCAAATTGCCGGTCCAATTAAACGCTATCAGGACTTTGTACCGCAATTCCTTGCTGTGCCAAAATTCAGCATGTCGCATTTTGATGATGGTATTGCACTTATTGTGCTTGGGTTATTCAAGAAAGTGTTGATTGCCGATAACCTGACATTTTTTGTTCAGGGCGGCTTTGCCCATCCGAATTTGTTTACCGGAGCGGACTTGTGGATCTTTGCTTATGCTTTTGCGTTTCAAATCTATTTCGACTTCTCCGGTTATACAGACGTTGCTCGCGGCTCGGCTGCACTCTTTGGCTATAAGGTGCCTATTAACTTCAACCTGCCATATCTCGCCAACAATATTGCCAACTTCTGGCATCGCTGGCACATTTCCCTTTCCACCTGGTTGCGTGATTATCTCTACATTCCTTTGGGTGGTTCGCGCTGCGGACAGTGGCTCAATTACCGCAACTTATTCCTGACCATGGCCCTTGGCGGGCTCTGGCACGGTGCGGCGATGCACTTCCTCCTCTGGGGAGTGTTTCATGGTTTAGCGCTTGTCGTGCACAAAGAGTTCCAGCGCTTGACGGAAGGCTTCAAGGCTTTTACGGCTATTCTTGCCAGCAAACCCGGCAATATTTTGTCCATGCTTTTCACATTCCATGTCGTGTGTATTGGCTGGGTATTGTTCCGTGCTGAAACAACTGAAATTGCCGGAACGATGCTCAATAAAATGTTCTTCTTCGAAGCTATCACGCAAGGTGCTGATGCGTTCAAGCTGACTTTGACAGCAATCAATTACCCACTCATCTACCCATCCATATTTTTGTTATTGCCGTTACTTGCAATTACTCATGTTGTGATGGGCTACCTCAACACAACACAGTGGGTCGCTAAAACTCCTGTGCCTTTAAAGGTTGCCTATTGCGTCGTAATGATGTTCTTGGTCCTTGTGTTTTCACCTGATAAATCACCACGCTTCATTTACTTCCAATTCTGATGAAAAAATCTCTAAGCTACGTTCTATTTGCTGTAATCGCGCTTACTGTGCTCGATGTAGCTGCGCGTTTGACATGGCAGTATTGGCCAATCGATCACTACAATTCACCCAATCGCAGTTGGGTCTGGTGGGCGATAAAAGATTTTCGCCAACAGCAGCAAGCACCTGATGTTGTGCTGCTTGGTTCGTCCTTGATGATGAATGCCCTGCATGGTGGAGATTCGACTCACTACAACAGACCGGAAAATGCCGCGTTCCACCACCGGTCGTATTACTTTGAAGAGCTTTTGAAGAAGAAACATGACCAAGATGTGAGCACGTTTGCCTTTGCTATAGGCGGGCAAATGGCATCGGATGCTTACGTTATTTCGTCACGACTGCTCACCGGTGACAAAAAACCTAAGGCCATAATTTATGGCATCGCCCCGCGTGATTTTATGGACAACACTCTAGCCAGCCCGGCGAGCACCGAGACATTTCGCTATGTCGGTCGCATCCGCGATTTGTCTGGTGAAGAGTGGGAAGCACGCAAGGGGTTCTGGGAGCGTGTCGAGCATGTCTTGACCAAAGTCAGCTTCCTCTATCAAAAGCGTTTGGACTTTGTTTATTTGCAAAATCAAGCAATGAAGCAGTTGCTTGCATCTCTTGGTCAGAAGATGGATCTCAACCATGCTCCATTTGAACTGAGAGGAATTGCCCTTGTGCAATTGCCCGAAGATACAGGCCCGTCGGATTTGTGCTTTACTCCATACGACAAAGCACAGGCAAAGTACGCCAATAACCTTGATCAGTATCGCTATCGGTATCTTCCATTCAAGCCAAAAATTTATTTCACTCAGTTGAGCTATTTGGAGAAGCTAATGAAGTTCGCTCACGACAGCGGCATCGAAATGGTGCTCGTGAATATGCCTATTACCAAAGACAATATGGACATTATGCCGGCGAATTTCTACAGTATTTATAAGAAGGATGTCCTGGCGCTTGTGGCAAAATACAGTGCGCATATTATTGACCTCAATGATCAGAAGAGATTTCCAAAACAGTACTTTGAAGACTCAGTCCACTTGAATGGTCTGGGAGCTGTAAATTTCTTTGAAGTACTTGCCGATAAGTTTTCGAGTACTCCGGCGATCGCCCATACTAAGAACACAAATCTGTAAGCGGTACGTTGCTTAGAAGGGCTTAACGTCTCGGGCTTTCCTTAGCTAAATTTAGGGAAATCGGGCTGGTTAAGGGCTGTTTGCAGCGTCGTGTGTCGACTATAATCTCCATTTGTGCACTGTAGAGTCTCTCGTGGCGGATTAGAGTATGCGCTCATACATCGAATTAAATGAAGTCAGCGGGGAAGAAGCAGTGTCTATTGATGTGAAGATGTTGACCGGGTTGGAGATTCTGGAAGAAGCAGGGACTCTAAATGAACTCGCTGACAAGGCTATAGAAGCAGGCGAGTATCAAAAAGCAGAAAAGCTTGCCCAAACAGCTCTTTGTATAAAGGAATCCGAACTTGGTGCCAATCACCCGCTTGTCGCCTGCGACCTCTTCAATGTAGGACTTTTGTGCCAGGCGCTTGGCAATTATGCTGAAGCATTTGCACTTTTAAGACGTGCGCTGGTAATTGAACAAACTTCACTGGGTTCTGAGCACCCAACAGTGCAATTAACCCAAAGAGCCTTAGGCGAGCTTCTTGATGAAATCGACGAGTGTGCCTATCTGGAATCCCCATTTGCGGCAGAGTTTATATTAAAATGTGTTTTCCGGAGCAAATGGAAGGATCATTCCAGGCGAAATGGAATGAAGATTCCAGCG
>SBAT01000401.1 GCA_005240105.1 Chloroflexota bacterium | reverse complement strand
ACGTATGTATAGCCCTGGTGGTGGCCGGAGCGCTTGGCATATGTTGGTTTCTGGAATCAATGCATTTGCCCTGGCAACAGGCAACGACGCTCAATATTTACGTCATCAGCGTGGCCGTTATCGCCGTCTTTGTCATCTTGTTGGGCTATTTCATTTACTATGAAGCACGTTGGCAGGGGCAAACTCCAGGCAAGCGTATTATGCGCATCCGGGTTGTTGATGAAAATGGGGCGCCTGTCGGACTAAGCTCTGTCTGGATTCGTAATCTTGTCCGCAATGTTGATTTCGGACTGTTTCTCATTGGTCTGTTGTTTATCATGTTTGATAAGAAGGAAAGGCGTCTTGGTGATTTTGCCGGTGCCACCCTGGTCATAAGGGAAAGACGCCTGGAGCCGCTTGTTGTCGAAGCAACCTTTGCCGAAACGCAGTCGTTTGTCCGTCATGTCGATGCCGGTAGGCTTAGTCCGGAAGAATATCAAATCGTGGCCGGCTTTCTATCCCGGCGCAACAAATTTGATAAGGGAGCGCGGCAAATGCTTGCTAAAGAGCTCAAAGACTACCTTATGAATAAGGTTGGCGATGTGCAACTGAACGAGCAAAGCCCCGAGCTTTTTCTAGAAGCTGTTTATTTTGCCTATCAGGAACGGGCTACTTAAAAATGTAAGCTCAGGGCGACAGCTTTTAACGCTGTTCTAGGGGCACATAGTTCAAATTGCTTGGTCCTGTGTATTCAGCACGTGGACGAATCAAGCGGTTATTTGAATATTGCTCCAGGACGTGTGCAGTCCAGCCGGAGATGCGGCTCATGGCAAAGACTGGAGTGAAGAGGTCCTGGGGAATGCCCAGCAAGTAATAGACAGAAGCAGAATAGAAGTCTACGTTTGCATACAGGCCCTTATCAGCCAAGATCATCTCTTCAATCTTGCGCGACATGTTGTAGAGCTTGAGGTTGCCTTCGCGCTTGCCCAATTCTTCCGACATCTTGCGCAGGTGAGTTGCACGCGGATCTTCTGTCTTGTACACGCGGTGGCCGAAGCCAGACACTTTCTTGTGCTCTTCCAGCATCTTCTTGATGTGCGCTTCAACTTTGGGCTCTTCGCCAATCTTGAGCAGCATTTTGATTACTTCCTGGTTGGCGCCACCATGAAGTGGTCCAGCCAGTGTGCCTATGGCGGCAACGATTGCCGAGTAAATGTCGGTCAATGTGCCCGCTGCAACTCTGGCGGCAAATGTGGAGGCATTCAATTCGTGATCGGCATGCAAGATGAGTGCGATATCCAGTGATCTCGTAGAGAGCTCATCCGGTTCCTTGCCGTTTAACATGTAGAGGAAGTTACCGGCTGTAGACAGGTCAGTTCTTGGAGCAATTGGTTCTTTGCCGTTGCGGATGTTATCCCAGTGGGCAATGATCGTTGGGAATTGAGAGGTTAAACGAGTCGCTTTGCGAATGTTGGCTTCGCGACCGTTATCCAGTGCATCCGGATCGAACATTGCAAGAACGGAAACAGCTGAACGCAAGACATCCATTGGAGGAGTTGTCTTGGGGAAGTCTTTCATGACCTTGATCACAGTAGCAGGCAACTGACGGTTAGCCTTCAGTTCCTTTACCAAGGTTTCGTATTCGGTTTTGGTCGGCATGCGGCCGAACCAGAGCAAATAGACGGTCTCTTCAAAGGTCGAATGCTTTGCCAGGTCGTGAATGTCATAGCCCTGGTAAATAAGGCGGCCTTCCTTACCATTTACGTCGCAAATCGTTGAGGTTGCGGCTACTACATCTTCTAGCCCTGCCTTAGTCATAGTCGACTCCCGAGAAGTTTGATTGTTTGGTGTATTCATATGCTGTTTTTACTGTTTTTCCGTGCTGTTTTTTACTTCAACACAATAGTTAATAATCGTCTGTTTATACACTAAATGACAACTATATAGCCTGAGTATAGGCTCATTTCATCGATTTTTGCTATTCAGCAAATATGACTCAATTGGGTGATAATTCTTTCGTGTCAAAGACTAGAAAGCCAAGTGATCAAATAATCTTTAGTGAGCCAAAACTGCACGATCAGCAGCTTGCCTCAGTTAGACGGCTTGTCCTTCAACTGAAAGAGATTGTTGACGGTCTTATAAAAGCCTGTCCAGGGGCTGTTATTGAGAGAAAGTCTCAATACGAAGAAAATATTCTTGCTCTTGTGGCATTGCTTGCCTTGGCTCAGCGCCGGATATTGCCAATAGATCTAAAAGACCAATTGCCCGGAGCAATTTTGAGCCAAATTGCCTCTCCCATGACCTTGGACGAAAGCCAGTTCGGCAGGAGGCTAACGGGCATCGCCAACGGTTGCTTGACAGCTGGTCCTGAGCTTATTTCCGCTCTTAAGGCAATTCTCCTTGAGCCAGGATCTCAGGAGCTTCTCGGCGATTCAATGATTGTTGGTTGGGCATACCAATGTCTTATTTTTGAGAGCAGAAATTCCTTTGCCGATAGAGGACGATTCCAGCAATTATCGGCCAGAGACATTGCAGTTTCTGATCTGCCCGTGCTGACTCAATGGTTTACGCCTGAATGGATTAGCAGTTTTTTGGTCTCTGAAACATTCCGCCTTCTTGATGCCAAAGACGATGTATCGATAATTGATCCGTGTTTAGGTGCCGGACATATTTTTGTTGAAGCGCTTAAGCAACGCCTGAAGCAACTTGGCCACGTGAGCCCATCTGATGCCCTGGCAAGAATTCTGACCCAGGAATTATTTGGTTGCGATATCGACAAAAAGGTTGTTGAAATTGCCGGCTT
>SBAT01000114.1 GCA_005240105.1 Chloroflexota bacterium | reverse complement strand
TTAACGTGCAGCCTGAGTACGAAGACTGTGCCGGCTATGCTAGAAGGCACGGCGAGCCTTTGAAGAAGGTATTGAATGAAGCGCTGGTTGTGTTCCAGAATGACTCGGTTTTGACTAAGGCGTAACTGGTGCCTGTTGTCCGGGACCGTCGTACGTGTGATACTCGAAGGTGAACATGATGTCTACGTTGTCCGGTGAGCCTTCGGGAAGTGGTGGCAGTGAGGGCATCGATTCTATTATTGCCTTCATGACTGCTGCGTCTTTTTCCGGCGAGCGAGACATGCGGTCAAAACCGAGGTCCGAGATTTCGCCGTTCTTGTGTACTTTAAATTTGACTTTGACAATATGATCGCCCCCGGCTGGTGGCTTCCAGTGGCTCTTAATCGACGCTTCGAGGGCGTCCATATAGGGTTTGAAGTCTATGTCTTGAGTTTCTTGCCTGGGCGCCGGTACATACTCCTGTATAGGAGCCGGATGCGGATTTAGCATGACATTGACAATAGCGGCACCGCTCAAAATTATTATTGAGCTTAAAAAGGCAATGAGAAATTTGCGGTTGAACGCATCATCTTTTTTTAGCTTATCGTCAAACGCGCGGTCTTTCTTCTCTTCTTCTTGATTTAAGACGTGCGCAGCCTCCAGCCATTCGTGTTCCGGTGCATTGGGGTCGCCGATAGTGTCCGACGGATCCTTTGGTTGTCTTACCGGTGAAGACTTGTCATAAGAAGGAGACGGCGAGGGTAACCCCGCCGCCTCTCTTGCAGCTTGTTCTTTCTCTACGCGCAATTTGATAGAGTCGAGTTTTTGATCTTGGTCTTTATGATCTGCCACTTGTCGCTCCCTTGCGTGTATCAAAAAACTATTTATTGGCGCAGGCCATTTCCTTGGTCCAGATTTCTTGCGCCTTCTTCATTTCTTCTTCAGTCATGTCTTTGACATGCTGGGCCAAGCCCCATCTGTGACCGAATGGGTCAACAACTTGGCCGAAACGATCGCCCCAGAACATGTCGGTCAAGGGCATTGTTGCCTTGGCGCCGGACTTCACTGCTTGAGCATGCACAGCATCGACGTTATCGACGTAGACATACATCGACACTGGTGTGCCGTTCAAGCTTGTTGGTGACAAGCATGCCATGTCTTTGAACTCGTCATTGATCATGAAGATGGAGCTGCCAAACTTCATTTCAGCGTGCATGACGGTTTTGCCGTCCGGACCATAACAACGGGGGATGATTTCCTCTGCACCAAAAGCTTCTTTGTAGAATTCAATAGCTTTAGCGGCGTCTTTGACCGTCAGGCTAACGGTGATTGTTTGATAGCCCTTTGGTATTGGATTGGTCATTCTTTCCTCACTTTTCAGTTTGAACTACGTAAATATTAACGGGTCCCCAAAATCTTCAAGGCAAAGTCAGCTACCCTAGCCGGGCTCAACCCATTTATATCGAGAAGGATCTGGCGTGAGCCGTGCTCGACAAATTTATCCGGTATACCAAGTGTAGCAATAAGAGCCTGCTGGATTTGTGGGTTTTGCATTTTGAACTTGGCTGCCCATTCAAGAACTGCCGATCCAAAACCACCAGGCAAGCAGCCTTCTTCTAGTGTAACAATTGTGTTGTTTGCATGCGACACCAATTCGGCAAGCATGGCTTCATCCAGAGGCTTGGTAGAACGGGCGTTGATAATAGTCGCATCTTTGCCTTGTTCTTGCAGAATGGAAAGAGCTTGTTTTGCGGTTTCAACCATCGAGCCATAAGCAAGGAATATCAAATTGCCGCCGTCATGTAATTTTTCCCAAACGCGGAAATTGATTTCGTGGAAAGGAATACTTTCAGCGTAGTTGACGGCCTTATCGCGTGGGAAGCGAATGGCCACTGGTCCTTTGCGTTCGCGCACGGCGGTGTAGACCATGTTGCGCAATTCTTCAGTGTCGCGCGGTGCCAGAACCGTCAAATTAGGAATGCTGCGCAGGAAGGCAATGTCGAAAACACCCTGGTGCGTTTCACCATCTTCAACGAGTCCGCCACGGTCAATGCCAAATATGACAGGCAAGTTCAAAATGGCGACATCGTGAACTAGTTGATCGAGAGCTCTTTGTAAGAATGTCGAGTAAATGGAAACAACAGGTGTTAGTCCTGCTTTAGCCATTCCGGCAGCCATTGTGACTGCGTGCTGTTCGCAGATGGCCACATCAAAGAAGCGCTCAGGATAGAGCTTGCCGAATTTGACTAGCCCGGAGCCTTCAGCTGTAGCCGGTGTAATTGCCACCATGTTAGGTTCAATTTCGGCAAGCTCTATAAGCGCTTCGGTGAAAGCTTCCGAATAGGATTTTGCTTTTGGTTTTTCCGGGCTGACCGGTTCAATTTTTTCAAGGCTGAATGCCGATACGCCATGGTATTTAATGGCATCTGCCTCAGCGGGCGCATAGCCTTTGCCTTTTTGTGTGATTAAGTGCAGAAGCTGCGGTGATGTGCGATCTTTGATGCGCTCCAGGGCATTGACGACTTGTTCAACATCGTGACCGTCTACAGGACCAGTGTAATTCACGCCTAACTTCTCAAAGACAATTCCCGGTGTGTCGAAGCGTTGCTTGGCTTGTTTCTTCACGGCTTCGATAAGTTCTGCAATACCAGGGCGCAGATTGCTTCCATCGAGTTGTACTTCGATTTGACTTATTTTTTCTTTGATGTCTTTGTAGAAAAATGTTTCCTTGATGCGCTTCATGTACTGCGAGAAGCCGCCAAGGTTTTCGCTAATAGACATCTCGTTGTCGTTGAGAATGATGATCACATTCTTCTGGATATGACCTAAATGGTTCAACGCTTCCAGCGCCATGCCGCCTGTCAGTCCGCCATCGCCTATGACAGCAATGACTTTGTGATCTTGTCCAAAGTGATCACGAGCGAGTGCATAACCTAGAGCCAGTGAAATGGATGTGGAGCTATGTCCGGCCAGAAATGGATCATGCTCGCTTTCAAATGGGTTGATAAAACCGCTCAGTCCCTTGTATTGGCGTAATGTGTCAAATTGCTTGCGCCGACCGGTGAGCATTTTGTGGATGTATGCCTGGTGCCCGACATCCCAGAGCATTTTGTCCGCCGGACTGTTAAAGACATGGTGCAATGCCAGCGTAATTTCAACGATTCCCAAGTTGGACGCCAGGTGTCCGCCTGTTTTGGATAGAGCCTGGACCAATTCCTCGCGAATCTCTCCTGCCAGTGACTGTAATTCGGCAGCACTAAGGCGCTTCAAATCAGCCGGGCTGGCTACGGCGTCAAGAAAAGATGTTGCTGGCAAGACTTGGGTGGACATGCAAGTGTGACACCTGAAAAAATGGGAATGATGATCATAGCAACCCTCTAATTCTCTTGGGTTAATAAATTGACCTTTTTAGAGAATCTCTATATATGACCGATCATGTAATGACCCATTGCTTAAATATTTTTACTAGTTTAAGAAGTCCGCTTTCTAAGAATTTGGCTGCCGGAGTGGCTACAGTGTTGGTTTTAGCAGGACTGGCAGTGCTCCCGGCAATGACCCGGGATGCTAATAATTTGCCCGGAAGCGAAGACCCGAAGCAGGTGACAACCCCTGGCAAGGTGGGCAACCCGGACGGACGGCATAAGCGGTCAAAAAAGGCTGCAACTGAGCAAATTTCCAATAATGGGTCTTATACAAGCGTGCAAATGCGCCTGTCAGGTTCGCTTTGCATAGGTTGTCTAGTCGAATTGGAACGTAAACTGAAGCTCATGCCGGGTATTGGCCGTGCCAAGGTGGATATTCCGGGTACGGGTGGCTTCTACGACAATTACAGTGGACCGGGCGCGACAGGCATTATCACGGCGACCATGTCCTATGACCCCAGCAAAATATCTATTGATCAAGTGGAGGATTTTATTCGGACACAGGGATATACCCTGCGCCGAGTAATTGAGCGTTAAATTCAGGGTTTACCCTGAATTCGGGTGGCTCCTAGCCGCCTTGTAGCGGTTGAACGGTTAGACTAGTCTTGGGAATGGGTTTCACTGCGGAGAATTTGCACATGCTCTCTCTGGCTGAGGTCAGAAACCTATTAAACGGAGGTTCAAGTCAGGACAAGCTTGTAGCCCAGCGCCTCTTTTGGGGCATGCTGGCGGGCTGTATTGTGGCCATCGTTTTGGCCGAATCGTCCTGGCTAAGAATGATGGAGTTGTCTTCTCTAGAGTGGCGATATAAGGTGGCGTCGCAGGTTGGGCTCGCCGGCACCTCATTCTGCCGCGATATTGCCGTCGTTGCTTTTGATGATACTGCGCAGTTTGATTTGGGAATTGCTCGCTTTACCGACAACAAGGCGCAGGATATTTTGGCGCGTGTGATCGAATCAGCGGAGAAAGGACAACCCGCTCTGGTGGCAATTGATCTGGATTTGCGCGGGGCAAGTTCACCAAATTTGGTTGCTTCTTTCCGTCAATTCGGCAATATCGTAGTGGCATTGTTTGGCAGTCTTGATGGTGGACAGGCTCTGCCTTCCGGCGAACTCTTGGGGCATTCCGCTGCCTATGGCTACAGTGAGCTTGTAAAAGAAGACAACGGCATGGTGTGCCGGTTGCCTATCAATTACCAGGCGAAAACGCAAAGGATAGGCAACAAAGAATTCATGCCGGTAAAGTCACTGACCGAGGCAGTCATCGACATGTTCAGGCGCGTACAAGGCGTTGGTCCGGCAAGTGAGTTTTTGCCTGTTCAATCCGATCAGCCTTTGTACATCAATTTCAAAAGTCCGACATATACGATTCTTTCTATGCGCGATGTATTGCAACCAGATTTTGATAGCCGGCAATTGAAAAACAAGGTTGTTTTAATTGGCTCGACCCTCACTCCTCGAGTGGGCGATCCGCAAAATTTTCGCACGCCGATCAAAGACAATGTGCCGGCGGTGATGATCCAGGCTGATGCTCTTGCCTGTCTGTTGAATAATCAGGTGATTTGTAGTTTGCCGCGCTGGCTTAATCATGTGCTACTTGTCTTGATAGGTATTGGCTTCGGTGCGTTGTTTTCACTAAATCCAACTGGCAAGAGATTGTTTTATTACCTGCTTGCTTCCGTTGCGGTAGTAGTCTTGGCGCAGGTTACCTTCCAGTTGTTTAATATCTCGTTGTTGCTGGCTGCACCATTGGCTGTGTTGGCTGCTGTCTTCATTATCTCCACATTCATTTATCTGGATACGGATTTGCGCATGCGCAATTTCGAACTGGCGGTTGCGCGTAAGTCCATGCAGGTGCGTGCGGAAGAAGAGAGACGGCGTATTGCCGAAGACTTACATGACGAAACTCTGCCGACACTATCTACTGTGGCCAGAATGGCCGACAAACTCTCCAAGGAGCTTCCGGAAAATACCGTCCCGTATATGATGCGTGAAAAACTTGATGCCGCTGTTTCGGAAATGCGCAGAGTGATTAACGATCTGCATCCGTCCGTAATTGAAACGATGGGTTTTGTGCCGGCATTGGAAAATCTTCTGACGATGTTGGAACGCGATACGGGAATTGAATGTCAATTTCACGCCTCGATACCGGAAGGTGAAAGCGAGTTGTCTGATTTCAAAAAATTACAACTCTATAGAATTGTCCAGGAAGCCGTCAACAACATAGCGAAACATTCGGGGGCTACTCAGGCAGAAGTTTTAATAGAGAAGAGAGATGATCAATTGTTGATTTCAATCATTGATAACGGGCGGGGATTTGATCCTGCTCAAGCGAGGAAGCAGTCTTATGGCTTGGTAAATATTAGACAAAGGGCGCAACTAATCGGCGCTCAAGTTGATTGGGGCATCCCGGGTAAATTTGGTAGCGGCACTGAATTAAAAATTCAATTGCCTCTGGCAAGCCCTGTAGTATAAAAAGTGAGGACCAAATGAGCGTATTAATAGTAGATGATGAAGAAAGAGACCGCCTCTGGCTGAAGGGGCTTCTTACTTCGCGCCTGGAAGGTCCGCTGACTATTTATGAAGCTTGTGACGGACAGGAAGCAGTTGACGCGGCGATGAAATATAAGCCACAACTTGTCTTTCTCGACATCAAGATGCCGAAGTTATCCGGTATAAAAGCTGCCGAGCAAATCTTGAGCCGCCTGCCGGAAACAGGGGTTGTTATTTTGTCCAACTTCTCTGATGAAGTGTACGTACGTCAGTTGTGGAAGGTCGTGCCGGCTAATGGGGTGTTTGGATACGTATTGAAGAATGCATCCGACGATCAAGTAGCAGAGGCGGCAAAAGCTGTTCTTTCTGGAGACTGTTGGATCCATCCTGGTATTGCCAGGGTTATTCAGAGAACGCAAAACAGAGCGACAAATCTTACCGCTGCTGAATACGAAGCACTTGTATGCATCGCGCTCGGGTTGACGGACCATGAAATTGCCAATCGTCTATATCTAACGGAGAAAGCGGTACAGTCGCGCTTGAAGGCACTTTATGCCAAACTGGGAATACCAGGGCGTGGCGAATCACCTGATGTTGATTTCAACCAGCGTTGCCGGGCTGTCTATTTGTCCAACCGCCGTGGTCTGATTAACCAGAGCGAACTTGAAGAGTGGGAATCAAGATTGCTGGCATCGCGGACAACTGCTAAGTAGTTGACAAGGAAGAGGTAATGGGTAAGTTTTCTAAGAGTAAGAGCTTAATTGCCATTGTGATGCTGCTTGCAGCTGTTGCAAACGCGGATCCCCTTTGTGCCGCTGACAGTCGCGGCAGGCTGAGCGGGCAGGTTGAATACAATCGCGTGTCGCCGCCTGCAGCAGGAGTGAAACTACTTAACCAGATTTTGGATCGTGTGCGCAGTACGCCGGCGTTTGCCATGATCAATAAGGATAAAAGTCTGAAAAAGAATGAGGCGACAAACTTCAATCAATTAGGAATTAGCAATTATCAATTGGCGATCAAACCCAAAGAGAGTCCGCGCGCTACGCAAGTGGCCTCAGTAAGTGCTGCGTCGCCTTCGCCGCTGGCCATGTTGCGTCTGGGGAAAGCATCCTCGGCTGACGGCGCAGGCTTGATGCCGGCAAATGAAATGCGTGGACCAGGCGTTCACTATTACAAGTCGCGCTCGCAAATGGCTATAGTCAACGATGCGCCCATGCAACTGAACGAAATGGATTCCGCCGAAAGCAAGTCTGATAGGCAAGACATGGGCGGGAATTTTAAAGCACGGCGCAAGGAAGTGATGGCCTTGTTGCCACCTAATGTTGCAACCGGGATTCCTCTTGTAAGGCTTGGTATCACTCAGGCAGAAGCGGGCCAATCGCTGAAGACCTGGGGCAGCATGCGAGAAGAAGTAATCGGCAATTGGACGGTGTGGACCTTCCAAAAACCAAATTCGGAAGAACCGTTATTGCAAGTTTATATGCGCCACGGGCTGGTGGAAGCGCTGAGGATTTTTGATCCCAACCTTGTTGGGCACGATTTGGGAGTGGGACTTGGCGATCAGGTCAGGCTATTGAAAGAGCAATTTGGTGAACCGTCGTTTATTTTGTCGGAACCACTACCGGGTGCTGGACAAAACTACGTTTATCCGTTGAGCCAGGTTGCCTTCCTCTTGTCCCGACCCAACCCAAAGTCCGAACCCGAGGTTGTCAGCCTGTTGATATTCAACGTTAAGTAAATATCCATTTATTTGTCAGGATATGCCAATAGGTTACGATCTGCATCGTATCCAAACTTGCGCAGGTGCGTCCAGATGTCTATTGGCGAGCTTTCGACTTACAAGCCGTTGTATTTGAAGTACCGCCCTCAGGCTTTGAACCAATTGGTCGGACAAGCAAGTGCTACCCGCACTTTGACCAATGCCATTGAGAACAATCGTTTAAGCCACGCCTATTTGTTTACCGGCCCGCGTGGAACAGGTAAGACTTCAACTGCCAGAATTTTGGCCAAGTCTTTGAATTGTGAAAAAGGACCGACTGCTACACCATGCCAGACATGCACGCAGTGTCTGGAGATTAAGGAAGGTGTCAGTCCGGCCGTATTTGAATTAGACGCTGCATCGAATAACAGCGTTGACGATGCCCGCACATTGATTGAAAGAGCGCCGCTGGTTGCAGTCGGTGGACGTTTCAAGCTTTATATTATTGACGAATGTCACATGCTCACCAAAGAGGCGTTCAATGCGCTTCTTAAAACATTGGAAGAGCCGCCGAGCAATGTTGTCTTCGTGTTGGCTACAACTGAAGAGCACAAGGTGCCGCAGACTATTGTTAGCCGTTGCCAAAAGCTCATGTTCCGCCTCGTCAACCAGGTGGAATTGTCGGCATACCTGAGACAGATTGCTGAGAAGGAAGGCATCGGCATTGAAGACGAGGCGCTGGAATTAATTGCCCGCCGCTCCGGTGGTGGTTTGCGAGATGCTCTGGGTTTGTTGGACCAAGCTAGTCTTTTGTCGACGCCGGAAAAACCTGTTGGCGTAAATGATCTGCTCAATTTAATGGGTGCAATGCATGAAGATGCGCTTATTTTGATGAGCGAGCATATCATGGAGAAGGACGGACAAAAGGTCTTGTCTGCGCTTAATGAATTGTTGATTGAAGGACGTGAGCCGGCTGTTCTGACACAGGAAATGGCTTTGCACTTCCTCAACTTGACCAAAGCGTCTTACGTTGTTGAATCCGGCAGCAAGGATCCCTCTAAGTTGGCGGAAGTCGTTATCGGGTCTCCTAAGTATTTGTCGGCGTTAGCTGAACTTGCACCACGTTTTGATCGCAGTGAACTGGCGCAGATGATTGAACAGCTTGATCGTTTAGAATTGACAATACGCCGTAGCACGCAACCGGCACTGCATTTGGAAATGGGACTTCTGGCTCTCTGTCATCGCCATGAAATTCTCATGGTGCGTGAGTTGGCATCCCGCGTTGCCAAACTGGAAGCAATTTTGGAAGGTGGCGTGGCTGTTCAACAAGTTCAACCGGCACCGGCAAGACCAGCTGTACCGCGAGAAGTGAGCGCTCCTGTCGCTGACACGGCGAAGCCTTCGCCGCCTAAGTTGGAAGCAACGGTTGTAGCCGCCGAGAAGCCTGTACAAGAAAAGCCTGTAATTAGTGAACCGGTCAAAGAAGTACAGAAAGTTGTGGCTGAAGAACCTGCTCCGGCTGCTCGTATGCAAGCAACTGGAAATGACGCGATTATGGAATTGGAAATGTTCTGGGAGCAATTGCTGGAATACCTTGAGGATAAGCACAAGCCGATTCACGCGCTGCTTTCAGGACACGCGACGCCATTGCAGTTGAACGACAGTGATTTTACAGTTGGAATAACAGCAAATTTGCAAAAGACTGTCGAGAGTAAAGTTAGCCAAATTCAGGCTGGCTGCGAAGCCTTGCGCGGCAAGCCAACTTCAGTACGCGTTAAGGTATTTAGCAAGGAAGCTCAACGTCCGGCACCGAAACCAAACAACAGGGAGCCTGTCTCCGCGCCGGCGGCAAGGCAAGAATCGTCTGCCGATGATGACGATGATTCTGGTCCGGGTCAGACATCGGCGGCATTGCGCGCGAAGGCTCCGAATACGAATAAGACGGAGCCGGTGGTAGCGTCGGCTAGCGGGGTACGTGGTGCCAGTTCTGCTTCGGAAGAAGATCCGAAGTACGGTGATCTTTATCAAGAAGCATACAAGTTATTCGACGGACCAGGCTCGCGCCGGATCGGGTAGGTTCTGGTTTTGTCATCCCGTGCGACGGTCCCCCCCTTTGTCATTCTGAGTGAAGCGAAGAATCTACCGCAAGTAGCAAACGTTCGTGTGGATCACTGTAGACACGGAACCGTTACGGCAGATTCCTCACTTCGTTCGGAATGACAAAGATGAGAATCAGAATGACAAAGAGGGAAATGGAAATGACAAATTGGGTGTCTAACTTACGAGGACGTTGTTTCTGCCTCAAGTAGAGCGACGGCGAGATTTAATTTGCTGCCTTATTGACATCTACGATTCTTGCCATTAGGATGGACTCTCTTGTTCAAAACGTTCGGGCATTTGCCTGGATTGGTCCGCACTTACTACGTCAAACCTTAACTTGATTCGTCGGTTCTGCCGGCGAAGGCTCGTGTTGGCTCGATTTTCTATCGGGCAATTTCTTACGCGTCCAGGTTTGTCCTCGCAAAATATAGGGGTTTATTATGTCGAAATTCGATACGGATTCTCATGGTTGTGGCTCTGCGAAAGTAGCCGCGTGCTCTTGCTGCCAGGCGCTTGCTCAAGTTAGGCAGCCTGGCTTGGATCCGGGCTTAATCAGCAAGCTGGAGGCATTGGCTGATGCAGCTACCGTTAAGACGGAGAAGCCTAAGGCGTTTAATTCCTATATATCTAAAGTTGCTGCCGGTGCAACACAGAAGCCCGATGAGAATGTTGAGCAGCCTGCGGCAAAAGCGAGTAAATCAGCAAAGAAGCCTTTAATTCCAGCTGACCATCCGTTTCACAAATTATGGTCTGGTGTAAGCGGCAGAATGGTTATGAGTTTTGGTGTTGTGATACCGGCTCTAATGCTTTCGCTGTTTACTGCTTTCTGTGCAAAACGCCTGACACTGGTTTTACTAAATCATCCTCTAGAAACAATTGCTGAGGTGCTGTTATTACTTAGCATTCCTTACTTCAATTACCAGCTTTGGCGTGCGCTCTCAACCGGTAAGGTAAAAGCTTCGCTGCAGAAAGGTGTTGCTTGCGGAATTGCACTCTGTAGCTCGGTTCTAATGGCATTTGTAAGTGTTGCATCTCTGTTTGCCGGGTCCAATGAATTGGCGTCAAGTATTGGAACTGGCTTCTCCACAGGCTTCATGGTCATTGCTGTGCTGGCCGTCGGTGCGGCAGTTGCTTCTGCTTATATCGTATTTCGCTTTAGAAAAAGTCTGGAGTTTGCGCAATCGAAGAAATCATTGGCCGCTTATGTTTCGATAGGGGCCATATTGCCGCTGGTAATTTTGCTGGCAAGTGAAGTTGGACCCTGGTCTGTACGAATTCTAGAACGCCGCGCAATTGCCGGCAATTTTGAAGAACGCAAGCAAAGCTTAGATCTTTTACGATTTCTAAATCCCGAACGCCAGTTGCGTATGGAATGTGGTGATGCTCGAGCTGCCGGTTTGTGCGGTATGTTCTTGCCGATCAAATCCAGTGCCCAGCATGAATTGTATTTTGCCATAACAGGCAAGCCGTACAGCTTTAGAAGTTATGCCAATAATGATCTGTCATCAATGCCCGATGATTATGTAAGTAGGCACGTTGTAGGTGACAAAGTAGCTGGACTTTCGCTTGTTCGCTCGGTGCTATCGGGAAATGTGCACGCCAATACATTGACTTCTACAATGGACTGGACTTTCGTTCTCAAAAACGCCACTGCACAATCCCAGGAGATGCGCGCTGAAATTGGTTTGCCGGCAGGAGCCGTTGTGACCAACGCAACGTTTTGGCATTCCGGTGAACCGACGGACCTGACCACAGTGCCTGTCGACGGTGATTCTCAGGGTTATAGCAATTACAACGGCGGCTATATGGTCAGCCATCTTGGTCACAGTCGTGTCCTATTGCAATGCCAGGACGTGCCGCAAGATGAAGAATTGAAAGTCAGGTTGACGGTTGTCTCGCCGCTTAAGTCGGAGGGCAAAGAAGCCTCTGTTTTGTTGCCGCATTTGATCGCCAGCAATTTCAATCATGAAGGTGATCAGCAGTTGAAACTGACTGCTAATAGCGATGCAGATTGTCTGGCAAAGAACCTAAAACTGATAGCTAATGCCGGAACAACCATGATCCAAGGCAATTTGACGACAGAGCAATTGGAAGGAGCTGATCCCGGCATCTGTGTAGATCGATCCAATACATCGACATTGCCGGCGGTGGCTCTGGATATGGCTGCTGTCGAATTGGCAGAAGAAGATGCAAAAGCTGCTGCCGACAATCAGGAAAGTTCGGAAGGAGCCAATAATCAGGTAATGGTTATGATCGATGGAAGTTCAGGAGTCAATGCTGAGCAAATTGCCAAGTTGCGCTCGGCTATGAATAAGACATCCGGCGAAGAACAGACGGTGGTTCAGGAGGTCGCTCCTCGTTATGTGACACAAAGTATGGTGCCTTCTCGGGCCATTGCGCCTAATCACTTGGTCGTAGTGCTTGATGGATCTGTGACTATGAGAAGTAAATTGAAGGAGATCAAGAATTCCTTGCGCGCGCTTTCCGCTTCGTCTGCAACTTTGATGATTGCCAGTCAGGAGCAGACAGCGTTTAGTTCAGCCATGCCGTTGAATGAGGCTCTAGATAAATTGAAAGAGTCTGATTTTGTCGGTGGGCAGGATAATTTGAAAGCAGTCGTGCAAGGAGCTGAACTTGCTGGACAGAGTGCCGGTGGAGCTGTGTTGTGGATCCACGGACCGCAACCAGTGCTTAATCAGGAAATTTACATTCTGACGCCGTTTGCTGCCAAGCCGACGTTTTATGAATTGCCTGTTGAGATAGGGCCAATTGATACGTATGAATTCTTTAAGAACCATAGTGAGATTGGACCATTTGTACAGATTGCCTCTGCGCGTGTAGACAATGATAAGGATAACCTCTCGCAAAGGATGAATTCTCTGTATAAGAAATGGAATCCACAAAATTGCGAACTTGTTTCAAGACTTACGGAGACTCTTACTTGCCCTGTTGCTAGACAACAAATAAGCGGATCAGAAGCAAAAGAGATTGTTGTGTTGCGTGCTAATCAGGAGTGCATGAGGCTAATTGCTGCACGACAATCGAAGAAGGCTAGCCGGATAGCAGTGAAGTACGGTATTGTGACGCCGGTTACCTGTGCCACGGCTGTGGTATCGAGAGAGTCATCAGCCGGGGATGCGACAGAAATTCGTGGTGTCAATACTGCTGGGACCGTAAGAGTGAATAACCTTGCTAATTTGGAGGCTTTGCTGAACATAGTTGCCAACCTCTTCGAAATTATTGTTGCTGGTGCCGGACTGGCAATCATTGTTGAGGCGCTGCTTGTGCGTGAATCCGTCGGCAATGTCTTTGGACTGCGAATACCGTTTGCTCCAGGGGTGCGTACGGGTATGGGCATCGCCGCGATTTTCCTGGGACTGGGAGTACCAGGGATGATCAATTGGTTCGTCGCCTCGGCGCGAGATGCGAATTTGTTTAGTTGAGGAGGATTTTGTCATCTCGACCCTCTTCCCTT